>VFKK01000061.1 GCA_009885605.1 Cyclobacteriaceae bacterium
GTTTTAAATCAAAACCTGAGAAATTCAGAGTCCAATCATCTGATTTTAAATTATTTGTATCAGAAGGAAGGTATCACGTTCCGAGCAGAAGCATTCTATAAGTCTTATCATGACCTCGTGACTTTTGAAAGTTATCCGCAAAATCCAATCAACCTAAAAAACACCGGATCTGGATTTGCAAAAGGGTTTGATCTATTCCTCAGGGATCGGGAAACGATCAAGAATACGGACTACTGGATCACTTACAGCTTTGTGGATAGTGAGAGAAAATACAATCAGTTTACCAGCCGAGTACAGCCGGACTTTGCGCCAAAACATAATTTTTCTGTGGTGGCTAAGCACTTTATAGCAACGCTGAAATCACAGCTAGGTGCTTCATTTTCTCTAAATGACGGCTATACTTATACGGATCCAAATGTCCCCGGAGAGATGAATGCGAAAACAAAAGGATTCCAAAGTCTTAGCGTCAGCTGGTCATATCTGCCAAAACCCAACCTGATCATTCATATGGCTGTAAGCAATACCCTTGGAAGGGAAAACGTATTTGGCTATTCCTATGCCTCAAAACCAAATGAAGAAGGAGTATTTGAATCTATCCCCCAAGGACAAGTTGCTCCGCGCTTCCTATTTCTGGGAGTATTCCTGACACTGTCGAAAGACAAAAACGCAAATCAATTAAACAACCTCTAAATCAAAAAACATGAAAAAGTACATCTTATCTCTCGCCTTAGTTTTTGTGTGGATAACCTTTGTGAAAGCAACTGATCCTGCTTACGTGAAGGCAATACAAAAGCAAATTGGGGGAATGAAAACAGTCAAAACCGCTGAAGAATCCCAGGCCGTTTCCAATGGATTCCTTCGTATTTCCGAAGCAAACAATTCGGAATGGCTACCCATTTATTATGCAGCTTTGACCCAGGCTACTGCAGCTTTCAGATTTGATGTGGACAAAGATCTATACTTTGATCAAGCTCTTGCACTGGTAAAAAAGGCGGATCAATTAGCGCCCGGTAACTCAGAAATTACTGCTCTTCATGGATATATTCTGATGGGGAAAATAAGCCTGGATCCGGCAAATCGGGGACAAAGCCTCAGCCCGGAAGCAATGGGGCTATTTGGAAAGGCAATCAGTCTGGATCGGGCGAATCCCAGAGCCGTCACTTTAATGTCGCAGATGGAACTTGGAATGGCCCAGTTTTTCGGTCAGGGACCTGAGAAGGCCTGCGGAATGGCAAGAATGGGATTGGAGCTTTTTGCAAAAGAACAAGCTAAAGTGGATGAAAACTACCTTTTGCCAACTTGGGGTAAAATGAATGCCGAACAAGTAGCAGGATCTTGCAAGTAATTCCAACATTTGAAAACTAACCCCGAATAAAGTCCTTCAACATATCTCTTGAAGGACTTTTCTTTCTCCCCGATCTGATATCATCTCCTTTTTTCTAACTTTCCATATGACTCAAATCAATACAGGCGCAGATTGTAAAGAGGATACTGGAATCTGGAGAGACCTCCGAAAGTTTCTGATTTTAAATTTATGTATAGCATTCCTGCTCCAAATCTTTTTTTGCCCAATTTGCTTTTTGACATGGACAGATTTTATCAGTCTCATTCCTGATTTTCTGTTTTCGTTCTCGGTTTCCATGGCACTAAGTTTTGGAGGCAGCAGAATTCAAGAGTATTTTGATTCTCGCATCTCCTGGATTCATGAACCAGTCAAGCGTCTATTAGTGACGGTCATTACTTACATGGTTTATTCGTTTCTGGTGAGTTTCGTGATCGTATTTTTCTTTTTCTTTTTTGAAAGAAGCTTCCCTCTCAACAGCATTCCCTGGAAAAGCCTTTTGAATTTCACAACGATCCCAATGACAATTGCATTGGTCTTTATGGCCCTTTTTACTACCAGAAGCTGGCTATTTGAATGGCGAAAATCAGCCATAGAAGCGGAGCAATTACGAACGGAAAAAATGGCCAGTCAGTATCAAAGTCTGAAGGATCAATTGAACCCTCATTTTTTATTTAACTCTCTCAATGTGCTTTCCAGCTTAGTCTATGAGGATGCGGATAAATCTGCCGCATTCATTCAGAAGTTGTCGAAGATTTACCGATATGTTCTGGAAGTTCAAAAAGAAGAAATAGTAGAGCTAAGCAAAGAATTAGATTTTGCCAGAAACTACCTCGAACTTCAAAAGATTCGATTTGAGGATAATCTTCAGTATACGATTCAGGTCAATTCTGAAAAGGACTTCTTCCTCCCCCCTTTGTCATTACAACTTCTCCTGGAAAACGCGATCAAGCACAACACCGCCAGTAAGGAAAATCCTTTGTTTATTCATATTCAACAGAAAGGAAATGATTTGTGGATAAGTAATACATTCCAACCTAAAATGAGTCTGTCCGAACTCTCTACTGGGGTGGGGCTTGAAAATATCAGGATGCGCTATCAGTTTTTGAGTTCGAAAAATATTGAAGTAACTCAAACCGAAAATGATTTTAATGTCAGGCTTCCTTTACTCAAGATTGAAGCATGAACATCCTCCTGATTGAAGACGAAAAACTTGCCGCAAACCGGCTATTAATGCTCCTGAAGGTGCATTTTCCCGAAGCAAATTTTTTCGGAAACCTCGATAGTATTTCCGCATCAATTAATTGGCTTAGCTCCAATCCCTCTCCGGATTTGATCCTCTGCGACATCCAATTGGCTGATGGGCTCAGCTTTGGGATTTTTGAAAAAGTCAAGGTGACCTCTCCCATAATTTTCACCACGGCTTATGATCAGTATGCTATCAAAGCTTTTCAGGTCAATGCAATTGACTATCTATTGAAGCCAATTGATTCGGTGGAACTTACCCGTGCAGTGGAAAAATTCAAGAATAGTCAAATCCAGCCTGTCCTCGATTTGAAGATTTTGAAAGAATTGCTTCAGCCGCAACCTGCAAACTTCAAGTCTCGCTTCTTAATCCGATATAGGGAAAAGATCCAAAGCATTCCCGTAGAGGATATTTCTTTTGTTTTCAGCGAAGAGCGTGTCACTTTTCTCCAAACACATGATGGCAAAAAGTTTGTGATCGACTATACGCTTGATCAAACCGAATCTCAAATAGATCCTCGCATTTTCTTCCGATTAAACCGAAAATACCTTTGCAAGGCGGAGGCAATCCTGGAGATTATATCTTATTCAAACAGTCGGCTGAAAATCAAATTAAAAAACTGCCCGGATAATGATGTTTTGATTAGCCGGGAAAAAGTAGGCGATTTTAAAAATTGGCTGGATAGCTAAATGATAATAAAGCAAGAACTTCTATATTTTTAGAGCAATGGAAGACGAAACAGATTTACACAAAAAACAGGAAGATCTGACCTGGCTAGAAAATTTGCAGCGAAACAGCTGGGAACCGGAAGTGATTATCTCAGGTATTATACTTGCTTTTCTGTTCATTTTTCCTTCGAAGGTATATGAGTTTTCCGCCTACCTGATTCAAGATCTCGGCGTGGGATATTTGCCCAGTTCATTGGTCTTGCTGTATCTCACCATGATCATAAGCTTTTTAAGATTTTTTTCGTCGTGCATCTCGCCCTCAGATTTATTTGGGCGGGTCTTCTGGGGTTGAGTTTTGCTTTTCCGGGAGGCGTGATTCAGGAAAAGCTTTTTAAAATGGGACAGGGTTTTAATTATCAAAAACCCGACGATATGGCCATGAAGTTGGAAAAAATCTGCAGAACTACTTTCGCCTACCCCATCTCCATGACGATAGCATTTTTGATCTTTACTTTTTACCTGGGTTTTCTGATCGTCATTTATGTAATTCTGGATCTTCGATTTTTAATTATCTACGTGATATTCATGGTCTCACTTCTTTTTTTCGGCCTTTTAATGGCCTCCAAAAAGAAAACAAGATTTAAGATCTGGTATTCAGGGACTATCCTTTCGTCGATTGCTGCCATTTACCAAAGCAATCTGGGGAAGTGGTTTACACTCCTTTATGGAGTCGGAATTTTTGGATTGGCGACGCCTATTATCATGGCAGATATTAAAGATTTTTCGCTGTTTTTCAACGAAACGAACGTCAATCAAATGGAGCAAGAATGGCCGGAGAAGAATTTATATTTTGAGGAATACCATGATTCCGAAAAGAGATTTGCAAAAGCTTTTATTCCAAAAGAAGAAACTTCAGAAAATATGCTGAAAATAGGAGTCGTTCGATACCAGGAGGATTCCAAAATCATGGAGCACATCAAAGCTGATTTTAAAGTATCACCTGATACTCTGGCCTGGCAAGAACTCAATGAGACAGCTGATTTACACCGCATCTACCTGAATGATTCCTTAATTAATATCGAAGACTGGAGTAAGGTCCGAATGGCAGCGTCCGGGCAAAAAGTATATCAGTCTGCCTTTCCGATCGAAAACCTTTCCAAAGGGCGTCATCAATTAAGAATTGAAAAACTTATTCTCCGCTATGATTTTTTCACGGACGAACCCGAAATCAGAGTTCTTAAAAATTGGGCGAAGTTTGAGTTTATAAAAGAATAGCAAAGACAAAAAAAAGCGAGACTTACTCAGTCTCGCTTTTTACTTGTAGTTCTATTTCTTCACCAGATTCATCTAAGAATCTGTATTCCGTCACTGGTAGGGAAGAGTCTCTGATCAGTTTTACCCACTTGTAATATTTGAAAAACCACTTTGCTCTACGGCTAATTAGACCTTGTGTAAAGAAAGCGTGCAGATAGGGATGCAACCCAATTTGAATATTTGCTACGTTTTGGATCGTGGCCAGATGCTCCAGATCTTTCTCCAGCTTATCGGCTATCAGAATGGATGCCTGAATTTTTCCGGTACCGTTACATGCAGGGCAGATCTCTTTGGTCACAATATTGACCTCTGGTCTTACTCGCTGCCGGGTGATTTGCATGAGCCCAAATTTGCTCAGTGGCAATACGGTATGCTTGGATCTGTCATAC
Source organism: Cyclobacteriaceae bacterium (assembly GCA_009885605.1). Classification (GTDB taxonomy): domain Bacteria; phylum Bacteroidota; class Bacteroidia; order Cytophagales; family Cyclobacteriaceae; genus Algoriphagus. The sequence goes on from VFKK01000061.1 coordinate 4,960, forward strand.
TTCATCTCCGATTGCATCGCTTCAAAAATGGCTTTCTTGTTCTCTGCCTTTTTCATGTCGATAAAATCGACGACGATGATTCCTCCCATATCTCGGAGGCGGAGTTGTCTGGCAATTTCTTTTGCAGCAACCAGGTTGGTTTTAAGAGCTGTTGATTCCTGGTCACTTTCCTGATTGGACTTGTTGCCACTATTCACGTCGATGACGTGCAGGGCTTCGGTGTGCTCGATGATCACATAGCCTCCCTGAGGAAGGCTGACCGTCTGTCCAAAAAGGCTTTTGATTTGCTTTTCGATTCCAAAACTTTCAAACATCTTGACTTTACCGTTGTAAAGTCTTACAATTTTTTCTTTCTCAGGAGCAATTGTCCTGATGTAGGTTTTGATCTGATCGTAGGTCTCTTCGTCTTCTACGGTGATTGCGTCGAAAGATTCATTGAGCAGGTCTCTCACAAGTGAGGAGGCCATACTCATCTCTCCGATAATTTTGTCGCGGCTTTTGGCTTTCAACAGCTTCTTCATGCCTTCTTCCCAATTAGTGAGAAGATTTCGAAGGTCTTTATCCAGTTCTGTAACGGACTGGCCTTCGGCTACTGTTCGGATAATTACGCCGAAGTTAGCAGGCTTGATAGAAGAGATGAGCCTCAAAAGTCTTTTTCTTTCCTCGTTACTTCTGATTTTCTTAGACACATTTACTGTGTCAGAGAAAGGTACAAGTACGAGATAGCGACCGGGTAGAGAGAGCTCACAGGATAGTCGGGGACCCTTCGTTGAGATAGGTTCTTTCACGATCTGAACAAGCACTTGACTGTTGCTTTTTGACAGGATATTGGAAATCTTCCCAATCTTGTCGATTTCAGGTTCGTTTTCGAAGCCTTTCAGCATGTAATTGCTGTAGTTGTTGTTGCGCACCATCTTGGTGAACTTCATCATGCTGTTGAAATTCGGCCCGAGGTCCTGGTAATGAAGAAAGGCATCTTTCTCATAACCTACGTCGATGAAGGCTGCATTGAGCCCATTGACGATTTTGCGGACGGTTCCCAGGTAAATGTCTCCAACTTTGAATGAATTGTCCATCCCTTCGGAATGCAACTCAACAAGGCTTTTATCTTGGAGGAGGGCGATACGACTACCGTTTTGAGCAGAATCAATTAATAATTCCGTACTCAAAATCGTATCTATTTATATGTAAATGAACGTGTTTGCACTAAAACAGGAATAAGAAGAAGTGATTACTTCTTCTTATGTCTATTTTTTCTTAGTCTTTTCTTACGCTTGTGCGTAGCGATTTTATGTCTCTTTCTTTTCTTACCGCAAGGCATAGTTTTATGAATTTAAGTGATAAAATAATTTATAGCCTGTCGAGATAGCTTTGGACACTCCCAAGGATCATCTGATCATCGGTCATCTCCTTTACTTTCTCAAACTGAGCTTTTGCTTTGTTCTTAAGATTGGCTTCGAAGTAGCTCACTCCGAGGTAAAACTGACCCTGTAAGTTCTCAGGATGATATTGAAGGAGTTCTTCAAATCGCTCTGTGGCTCTTTTGTACTGACCTGATTGCATTGAAAGAACACCCATATTAAACAGGGCATCTTCGTTCTGGGGATCTTGCTCGAGAATTTCTCTCATCATCGTGATTCCCTGCATCGGGTTAGCAGAAGACACGTAGGTCATTGCTATTTTAGTCTTCAAATCCAATCGCGAGGGATCTTTATCCAACACCTTTGAAAGATAACTTCTTGTCAATTCAGCTGTATTGCCAACTTTATCGGGATCAAGCGCAAAACTGAAAGCTTCATAGTAGGCAAGACCTGCTTTTTCTGCCAATTCCAATTCTTGCTTTTCTTCAAATGCGAGACCAAGATAGTAACCTGCGCTATCGTATTTGCTCAATCCCTTATAAATATCTGCCAATGCAAGTGCCGACGAGACTTTAACTTCCTTCGAATCTCCTCCTTCAACTTGAGATCTCAACGAGACAATCTCTGCTACTTGATCTGAAGACAACTCCGCCTCATGAAGACTTACAGCATCTGTGGCCGTTGAGGTGGTTTCTTCATTTTCCTGAGAAATTGAATCTGCATCCCCTTTACTATCAACCACCGCCGTCGGCAAAGCATAAAAGCCTGCGATTGCGATAATTCCTACTGCGAGAAGTATGAGCTGAGATCTTTTCATTTCAAATTGCTCTCAAGACTTAGTCTTGAGGAGCCAACTGCTTAATTTTTTTGCTGTTCTTGATCTTTTCTACAAACACTTTAGATGGCTTGAAAGCCGGGATGTAGTGCTCTTCGATCACGATAGCTGTGTTTTTGGAGATGTTTCTGGCGATTTTCTTAGCCCTTTTCTTGTTGATGAAGCTACCAAAACCCCTGACATAGATGTTTTCCCCGTCTGCCATAGAATCCTTCACAACTTTGAAGAATGCCTCAATGGCTTGTGTAACATCATCTTTTTGGATTCCTGTTTTATCAGAAATCTTAGTGATTACTTCTGCTTTAGTCACTTTGAAATTATTTTAGAAATTACGAAATACGCTTAACGACCTATTAACCAAGTGTTTTTGGGATTGCAAATGTACGAGAAGCAATGCAATTAAAAAACAAATTCGAAAAAATTACCTTTGTTTGCAGTGTAGAATTTTATCCCTAATGAACCATAAACACACTGATTTTCAGACTTTTTCGCATCAAATTCTTTCTTGGTATCGAGCAAATCCACGCGATTTACCTTGGCGCGGAACAGAAGATCCCTACAAAATCTGGCTATCGGAAATCATCCTTCAGCAAACCAGAGTTGCTCAAGGATTGCCTTACTACAACAAATTTGTGGAATCCTATCCGACAGTAAAAGACCTTGCATTAGCACGTGAAGAAGAAGTTCTCCGACTTTGGCAGGGATTAGGTTACTACAGCAGAGCAAGGAACCTCCACTCGTGTGCAAAAACAATATGGTTTGAACATGGCGGAAAATTTCCAGACACCTATCAGAAGCTTTTGAAATTGAAAGGAGTTGGAACTTACACTGCTTCGGCAATCTCAAGTTTTGCTTTTGGTGAGGCGCAAGCCGTGGTGGATGGAAATGTATTCCGGGTTTTAGCGCGTTATTTTGGAATCGAAACAGACATTGCAAGCCCAAAAGCAAAGAAAGAATTTGAATCGCTGGCAAACCAGCTTATTTCAAAGGATAACCCCGGAGAGTATAATCAAGCAATTATGGACTTTGGATCGAGGCAATGCGTACCTCAAAATCCGGCTTGTGGTCAATGCCCCCTTCAAACTTCCTGTTTTGCTTTCAACCATAATTTGGTGAAAAACCTTCCGGTTAAAATAAACAAGGTGAAAGTAAAGGAAAGGCACTTTCACTATTATGTAATTAAATGCGGTGAAAAATGGGTTTGGAAAAAACGGGGGTCAGGTGATATTTGGGAGGGTTTGTTTGACTTTCCGCAGGTAGAAAAAAGTACAGCTGAAGAGATCTCAAACTTCTCGATCGAGTCTGTCGATCCGGCACAAATGCAAATACTGCCAAAAAATTACCGACATATCTTGTCACATCAGCGATTAAATGCGGTCTTTTCCGAAGTTGAGATTCCAATGGCCAATTACGAAAACCTAGCTTCATGGTGCCAAAAACAAGGTTTTTTCCTCGTTGAAGAAACCCAAATTGAATACCTGGCAAAACCGAAATTAATCGTTAATTTTTTGTCTGATCAGGGTATTTAATTAACTTCAATGATCTATTTTTCAACCTAAAATCAATTTATATGGCAGGAGTAAACAAAGTAATCCTACTTGGTAATCTGGGAGCAGATCCAGAAGTAAAATATCTTGAAGGGGATAAGGCTGTAGCAAATATCAGTTTGGCTACGACTGAGTCTTACATGGACAAAAGTGGAAATCGGGTGGATCAGACCGAATGGCATGATCTCGAAATGTGGGATGGGCAGGCAAAAACAGCAGAAAAATACCTCAAAAAAGGGATGCAGATTTACATCGAAGGAAAGATTAAATCTGATAAGTGGGTAGACGAACAAGGCCAAAACCGTAAAAAAACCAAAATTCGCGTCCTCAACTTTACTATGCTTGGAGGAAAGCCTGAGGGTGAAACCTCCCCTGCACAGGCTTCATCCGCACCACAACAAGCACGAGCTTCAAGCACGGGACCAATGTCCGGCACACCTGACATGGTAATGGACGATGGTGATGACGACTTACCGTTCTAAAAAAATTCCCCCAAAATTTACTTTGGGGGGAATTTTGTATTTTTGCATCAACCTTCTTGGTTAACCAATGGACGACCCCTACCCGAGTTACTTTATATTAGCACAAATTACCCAGCCTTCAGAAAGCTATCTAGTTATTAACGGATTACTTTTTATTCTACTTTTAATTGGTTCAGCCCTAGTTTCAGGATCTGAAGTTGCCTTTTTTTCACTTTCTAACGAAGACATTGCCTCTATTCAGGATGAAGATCCTTCAAGGGGGAAACAAGTTTCCAAGCTGCTTGAAACTCCAAAAAATCTTCTCAGCACAATATTGATCCTCAACAATCTGATCAACATTGGAATTGTAACACTCACGACATTTGTAACATGGTCCTTATTTGGGCTCAATGCTACTGGAATTGTAATTATCCTTGTTCAGACAATCGGAGTTACTTTTGCAATTGTTTTTTTCGGCGAGATTGTTCCAAAAGTTTACGCCAACCAGGCAAAAATTGGCTTCAGTCTAATGATGGCTCCGCATATCAGCTTTTTTGCTACTTTACTTCGCCCGCTCTCCGCGATGCTGATGGCTTTAAGTAATTTAATTGAGCGTCGAATTGAAAAGAAAGGGTACTCGCTTTCAGTAAACCAAATCAACCAAGCTCTTGAATTATCTACAGAAGATACACCTGAGGAAGAAAAAGAGATTTTACGGGGCATTGTAAATTTTGGAACGCTGACCGTAAAGCAGGTAATGAAAATCCGAATGGAAATCACTGCTGTGGATTTGGATATGGATTTTCACGAGTTGATGGACAAAATCAACAAAAGCGGATATTCACGAATTCCTGTATTCGAAGAAACCATCGATAGTATACAGGGAATCCTCTACATCAAAGATTTGCTTCCTCATATCGAAAGAGATGAAAACTTTGAATGGAAGGAATTGATCAGGAAAAGCTTTTTTGTCCCGGAAAATAAAAAAGTGGATTCTTTATTAAAAGATTTCCAACTAAAGCGAGTGCACATGGCAATCGTTGTCGATGAATATGGAGGAACGTCCGGCTTGGTGACTTTTGAAGATTTGATAGAAGAAATCATCGGAGAGATAAACGATGAATTTGATGACACAGATGATATCTTCTTTCAGGAAATAGACCCGGCAACTTTTATCTTCGAGGGGAAGGTTTCTTTGAATGACTTCTGTAAAAAGCTTGAACTGGATCCTCAAGCCTTTGAAGAGGTCAAGGGAGAGAGTGAATCTTTGGGTGGATTGCTTTTGGAACTAAATTCCAAATTTCCTAAGAATGGGACAAAGATTAATTTTCAGGATTTAGAATTCACCGTTTTAGCTGTCGATGCCCGCAAAATCAAAAAAGTAAAAGTCCATCTCAAATCGATGGAAAAGGACGGAATGAGTTCGTTTACAGATTAATTTTTAATAAATTATATTCTGAATTATTTTGCTTTTTCAGAATATAATTCTGAATTATCTTTATTTTACAGCTTTATTGAAATGCGTGTTTCATAATGGCAAATAAATAATTTGAATTTTTTATTAATTTTTTTTCTGAAACCCAAAAATTAAACTTTTTACACCTTTTGTGTGTATTCTAATCCAAAATCTATCCCTATTTTCTAAATTCAAACGCAAAAACATGAGTTTTGATTAATATTTTTAACCAAAATTCATTTTGCCAAAAAATCAATAAAGCTAGAATACATAGATAATACGGCATTCATACTGCTATTTTATTGCCTATATTTTAACAAAAGAAAAATTTTCTGTAATTTTTGGAAATTTTGAACCTATTAAATCATATTTAGAAATGCAAGAAGGGTTATATCGATCAGAGTTTGAGCATGACTCCTGCGGTATAGGTGCGGTTGTCGATTTGAGTTCTGTTCCATCACATGAAACGATCAGCGATGCTTTATATATGCTTAGCAATATGGAGCACCGTGGCGGTCGGGGGTCTGATCCCAAAACGGGAGACGGCGCCGGCATATTGATCCAAATGCCTCATCAATTCCTAAAAGATATCACGGCCAGATCCGAAATCAATCTCCCGGAGGCTGGATATTACGGGGTGGGAATGACGTTTTTCCCAAAGAATAAGCAGCTATTTCAAAGGTCTAAAGAACTTCTGAATCAACTCATCGATGAGTTAGGATTCGAATTGATCGGATACCGGTCTGTCCCTGTGGACGAAACTGTTCCCGGTTCAGGAGCTTTGGAGGTAATGCCCAATATTGAGCAGCTATTTGTCAAACACAAAGACGGACTCACGGGGATCGAACTAGAGCGAAAGCTTTATGTATTGAGAAACTACGCGACCTCGGAAATCAACACCAAAATTCCAGGTGTAAATCATTCCTTTTATTTCGCCAGTCTAAGCAGTCTTACTCTTATTTATAAAGGACAGTTGAAAACTGATCAGGTCTTGGCTTTTTACAAAGACCTGCAGAACAATAAAATTGAGTCCGCTTTTGCGATCGTCCATTCCAGATTTTCTACGAATACTTTCCCTAACTGGAGACTTGCTCAACCGTTCAGGTTCCTATCCCACAATGGTGAAATCAATACCATCCGAGGCAATTTGAATAAAATGAAGTCTAAGGAAAACTTGATGAAATCTAAGTTTTTCTCAGACGAAGAATTGGCTAAGCTGCTCCCTATCACCAATAAGATGAATTCCGATTCGGCGAATCTGGATGCTATGGTTGAGCTGCTCACACTTAGTGGAAGGTCTTTGCCTCATGCGATGATGATGCTAGTGCCGGAAGCTTGGCAAGACAACGAGGTGATGGATCGAGACCGAAAAGCATTCTACAAATTCCACGCATCTCTGGTTGAGCCTTGGGACGGACCTGCAGCTTTGCTGTTTACAGACGGCAAATCTGTAGGAGCAACCCTTGACAGAAACGGACTTCGTCCTTTGAGATATTTCATCACAAAAGACAATCGACTCATTCTTTCTTCCGAAGCCGGAGCATTGCCTATTCGCGAAGCTACAATCGTGGAAAAAGGCCGGGTAAGTCCGGGAAAAATGCTTTGGGCAGATCTGGAAAAAGGCCGGGTAGTCTTTGACGAAGAAGTAAAAGGGGAAATCTGCAAAAGACAACCTTACGAACAATGGGTAAATGAGCAAAGAACAAAGCTTCGGTTTGAACCGGATCCAGTTCAGCTTTCACATCCTTATTCCACCGAAAATATCAAGAAGTGCCAAACAGTCTTTGGGTACACTTCAGAGGAGCTGAAAATTATTTTGGCACCAATGGGAGATACCGGGTATGAGGCTGTAGGTTCGATGGGAGCAGATACGCCTTTGGCGGTGCTTTCCAAGCAAAGCCAGCACATAGCCAACTACTTCAAGCAACTCTTTGCTCAGGTAAGTAATCCTCCAATCGACCCTATCCGGGAGCGAATGGTGATGTCCCTTTTCACACGTATCGGTGAAGGACATAATATCCTGGAAGAAACACCTCAGCACACCAAGCAAATCCATATTTCTCAACCAGTCCTTCAGAATAAGGACCTGGAGAAAATCCAGAATATGGAGGATAAAGGATATCGAACCATCAAGCTTTACGGTCACTTCAATGCTGACCATAAGCCGGGCAGATTATTGGAAGCACTGGATAAGCTTTGTCAAGAGGCAGAAGATGCCATCCATGCCGGTAAAAATATTCTGATCATTTCAGACAGAAACAGTTCTGAAGATCTTGCTCCAATTCCTTCTTTACTGGCAATTGGCGCGGTGCATCACCATTTAGTGAATAAGAAAATCAGAACACGGGCAGGTCTTGTTTTGGAATCCGGAGATATACGGGAAACTCATCATTTTGCCACTGCAATTGGATATGGGGTTTCTTGTATCAACCCATACCTGGCATTGGAATCTTTGCTGGAAATGTTTGAAAAAGGACAGCTTCCAAAAGTTAAAGATCAAAAAACCTTGTTTTCGAATTACCAGGAAGCCGTCGGAAAAGGCTTGCTGAAAGTCCTTTCAAAAATGGGAATCAGTACCCTTCAGTCTTATCAAGGTGCTCAGATTTTTGAAGCACTTGGTCTTGGGCCAGAAGTAATTGACCGATGCTTCAAAGGAACGGTATCCAGAATCAGCGGGATTTCTTTTGATGAGTTAGCCGAAGAAGTATTGATCAGACATCGTGCAGCCTATCAGACAAATAGTCCTATCCTGGAAAATGGCGGAGTATATCAGTGGAAACGAAGAGGGGAGAAACATCTTTTCAATCCTGAAACCATCCATCTGCTTCAAAAATCCACTCGACTCAATGATTATGCATTGTACAAGAAATTTGCAATACGAATCAATGACCAGAGCAAAGATGCACTCACTTTGAGGGGCCTTTTTGAATTCAAAAAGAGAATTACCGTTCCGATCGAAGAAGTGGAACCGGCAAGCCAAATCATGAAGCGATTTGCAACCGGTGCTATGTCATTCGGCTCGATCTCCCATGAAGCTCACTCTACTCTGGCAATTGCCATGAACAGAATCGGAGCCAAGAGCAATTCAGGAGAAGGAGGAGAGGATGAAATCCGATTTGGACGAAAAGAAAATGGTGATTGGGAGCGTTCGGCTATCAAGCAAGTTGCTTCCGGTCGATTCGGAGTTACGAGCAATTACCTGACTAACGCATCGGAACTACAAATAAAAATGGCTCAAGGTGCCAAGCCAGGAGAAGGCGGACAGCTACCAGGTCACAAAGTGGACGATTGGATCGGTCGGGTAAGACATTCCACACCAGGTGTAGGATTGATTTCACCTCCACCTCACCATGATATTTATTCGATTGAAGATTTGGCTCAGCTGATTTTCGATCTTAAAAACGCAAACCGAAAAGCCAGAATAAATGTAAAACTGGTTTCTCAGGCAGGCGTAGGAACAGTTGCCGCAGGTGTGGCAAAAGCAATGGCCGATGTAATATTGATCTCCGGAGCCGATGGAGGAACTGGCGCATCTCCTCTCAGCTCAATTCGTCACGCAGGTTTGCCTTGGGAGCTCGGACTCTCTGAAGCACATCAGACTTTAGTGAAAAATAACCTGAGAAGCCGTGTGGTCCTTCAAACTGACGGGCAACTCAGAACTGGTCGTGATCTTGCCATTGCTACTCTTTTGGGCGCCGAAGAATGGGGAATCGCGACTGCTGCGCTGATAGTCGAAGGCTGTATTATGATGCGTAAATGCCATCTGAACACTTGCCCCGTTGGTGTTGCTACCCAGGATCCTGAACTGCGAAAGCTCTTTACCGGAGATCCTGACCACGTGGTGAATTACTTTAATTTCCTGGTGCAAGACCTTCGTGAGATCATGGCATCCCTCGGTTTCAGAACCATTGATGAGATGGTTGGCCAAAGTCAAATCCTTCAATCAACTGGACATCTGAATCATTGGAAGTGGGATAAAGTGGACTTAAGCCCGATTTTCCACAAGGTGGAAGTTCCGGATCACGTAGGAATTCACAAGCAGATTGATCAGGAATTTGATCTGAAAAAGGTGCTTGACCGACAACTGATCAAAGCTGCTCATCCGGCATTGGAACAGGGAATGCCTGCAGGGGGTCATTTCCAAATCAAGAACATTGACCGTTCTGTGGGAGCCATGCTTTCCAATGAAATCTCAAAAATTTACGGAAGTGCAGGATTGCCGGAAGATACCCTCCAGTTTAAGTTTACCGGCTCAGCCGGTCAGACCTTCGGAGGTTTTCTGGCAAACGGTGTGAATTTCGAACTCGAAGGTGAAGCGAATGATTACTTTGGAAAAGGACTTTCCGGAGGAAAATTGATCATCTATCCAAGCCGAAACGCCCGCTTTGTGCCTGAAGAAAACATCATCATTGGAAACGTTGCCTTCTATGGCGCAACTTCCGGTGAGGCTTATATCAATGGAAAAGGTGGGGAAAGATTCTGTGTTCGAAATTCCGGAGTAAAAACAGTAATCGAGGGAATCGGTGACCACGGTTGCGAATACATGACCGGGGGATTGGTGATCAATCTTGGTGAAATCGGTAGAAACTTTGCAGCTGGAATGAGCGGTGGGGTTGCTTACATCCTGAAAGACTATATCACAGAGGTCAATGCTGAAATGGTCGACATAGATATCCTGGAAGAAGAGGATTATGCTACGATCAAAGCATACTTGAAGCGTCATGTGAAGCTGACAAATTCAGTTTTGGGAGCAAGATTCCTTGCAGATTGGGATAAAACCAAAGAGAAATTCATCAAGATAATGCCACGGGATTACAAGGCGGTATTGCAACAGAAAGCGTCAGAACAATCAAAAACATTAGTGTAAGATGGGAGCGAAAGAAGGTTTTATTCAGTTTAAGAGAGAAACTCCTCTAACCCGGAATCCTGAAGAGAGAATCGGGGATTACAAGGAAATATATGAGGCATTCCCTGCCGAAAATCTAAATCATCAGGCTGCAAGATGTATGGACTGTGGAGTCCCGTTTTGCCACAACGGATGTCCATTGGGCAATGTGATTCCAGATTTCAACGATGCAGTGTACAATAAGGAATGGGATCAGGCTATCAAAATTCTGAGAAGCACAAACAACTTCCCCGAATTTACGGGAAGAATTTGCCCCGCACCTTGTGAAGCAAGCTGTGTGCTCGGCATCAATAAAGATCCTGTCGCGATCGAGTTAATAGAAAAAAACATAGCCGAAAAGGCCTACGAACTGGGTTTGATTAAAGTAAGCCCGCCTCAAAAAAGAACCGGCAAGCATATCGCAGTAATTGGCTCAGGTCCTTCCGGATTGGCAGCCGCAGACCAACTGAATCAGGCAGGTCATGAGGTGACTGTATTTGAAAAAGATCATAAACCGGGTGGATTACTCCGCTACGGTATTCCGGATTTCAAGCTTGAAAAATGGGTGATCGATCGCAGAATTGATTTTATGAAGCAGGAAGGAGTGATTTTCATCTGTGACACAGAAATCGGATTCAACATCAAAGCAGATCATATTCTTCAAAATTTCGACGCTGTGGTACTTTCCACAGGAGCAGCTCAACCCAGAGCATTGAATATCAAAGGAGACAAGTTTAAGGGAGTTCATTTTGCAATGGAATTCCTCGGAAAGCAAAATCAGGTGATAAGTGAAGAAATCCACGAAAATCCGATTTCAGCAAAAGGAAAGAACGTGATTGTAATTGGAGGCGGTGATACGGGAAGTGACTGCATCGGGACCTCAAATCGCCATGGAGCCACATCTGTCACCCAACTTGAATTACTTCCCAAACCTCCGAAACAAAGAAACACGCTGAATCCTTGGCCTGAATGGCCAATGACATTGCGGACTTCAAGTTCTCATGAGGAAGGTGCGGACCGTATGTTTTCTATCCTGACCAAAGAATTTACAGGTAATGAAGCTGGAGAAGTTACAGGCCTCACGCTTGTGGATATCGAATGGAAGGAAAAAGGTGGCAGAATGACTTTCGAAGAAATTCCGGGAACTGAAAGGACAGTCCCATGTGATTTGGCATTTATTGCCATCGGCTACATGGGCCCAGCACAAAATGGTCTTTTGGGATCTTTCGGTGTGGAAGCACTCGAAAATTCCCTGCCAAAATCGAAAAATTATCAAAGTACTAACTCAAAAGTCTTTCTGGCCGGGGACATGCGTCGTGGCCAATCACTTGTAGTATGGGCAATTTCGGAAGGAAGAGAAGCTGCCGTCAAAGTGGATGAATTTCTGATGGGTACATCTTCACTTCCGCAAAAGGATGAGTCATTCTTTCAGGTAGAAGAGCAAATCGCGGGAATTAATTGAGTTTAAGCTCAATTTCCAATAGAATCCCTGTTTAGTTGACAGCCTGCGAAAACAGAAAGCCACCCATCGGGTGGCTTTCCTATTTTTACCTGACAGATTATTTACCGTCCCGATGCCCTTTTCTACCTATTTCACCTCTAGGATGAACTTCTCCTCCCGGTCGGCCTTTTCGTTGTTCTTGCCGCTCATCTTTTAACTCAACCCATTTTGCCTTTTGATCCTCAGACAGGACAGATTGGATTCTAGCTTCATGTTCTTTTTGTTCCTTTTTTCTGGCTTCCATTTCGGCTTCTCTTTTCTTGGCATATTCCATATTAATTGCCAAGACTTGTTTTTTCTGTGCTTCACTCAACTGAAGTTCTGTAGCCAGCCTCTCAGTCATTTGTTTTGCTCTTTCTTCCGAATTGGGTTTTTCTCCGCCTTTTCCTTGCTGCGCAAAAGTGCTCAAGCTGATCATAACCATAATGCCTGAAGCGATTATCAATTTTTTCATGCTGTTTTTGTTTTAGTTTCAAGGGTTAGACCAGGTTCGTACATTTCGGTTTAATACTTGCCAATTAGTTATTTGTTAACAAATCTTAATCGGTTGTCTTTTGCTCAATCGGCTCCTTCCTTTCACTTGCTCTCACATATCTTGGCTTGATTAAAAGGCGCAGACTTGGATCAAAACTTAGGTAATTCCATGACCAGTTAAGAAAGATGAAAAGCTTGTTCTTTACTCCCAGGATTGCCATTAGGTGGACTAAGAGCCACGTAAGCCAGGCAAAAAATCCCTGAAACTTAAAAAATGGAAGATCCACTACTGCAAGTTTTCTGCCCACTGTAGCCATTGAACCGAGGTCTTTGTAGCGAAAAGGCTTCCTTGGCTGCCCTTTTTTATCTCTCAATAGGTTTTTGGCAAGATTTTCAGCTTGCTGCAACGCTGTCTGAGCCACTTGTGGATGACCTCTCGGAAAACGGTCTTCTTTCAAAAGACTACCATCTCCCAGAACAAAGACATTGGACATTCCGGTTACTTCCGAAAACTCGTCTACCAAAATCCGCCCGTTGGGAGCAAACATTTCATCTGAAAATCCCCCAATTTTATTTGGTTTGATCCCTGCCGCCCAAAGGAGGGTATCTGTCTCCAGTATTTCCCCTCCTTCCAAACTGACGACCTTGCCATTGTAATCTTTAACTTTTGTCTCCACCATGACTTCAACTCCCAGCTTCGTGAGATAATCCAAGGCATGCTCTTGAGCCTCTTTGGACATCGTGCCCAGCAATGCAGGACCGGCTTCGATCAGCACCACTTTCATATTCTTAAAGCTAAGTTCCGGGTAGTCTTTTGGGAAAACGTTATTTCTCAGCTCTGCCATTGCCCCAGCCAGCTCCACACCAGTAGGTCCCCCACCCACAATGACCATATTCATCAAAGATTTTCGATCCTCCATCCGTTCGATATTGACAGCACGCTCGTAGTTGGAGATGATTTTATTTCGAATGTAAAGTGCTTCGGAAACCGTTTTCATCGGGGAGGCAAAATGCTCAATGGTCTCGGACCCAAAATAATTGGTATCAGCCCCCAATGCCAGCACGAGGTAATCGTAATCTAAAAAACCCATGTCGGTAAAAACCCGCTTTCGGTCAGCGTCCAGCCTGGCTACTTCAGCCATCCGGAAAGTTACATTCTTAGAGTTGTGAAAAATCTTCCGGAGCGGAAAAGAGATTGCACTGGGTTCCAGCCCAGCGGTAGCAACTTGATAGAAGAGTGGTTGAAATTGATGAAAATTATTCTTGTCTAAAAGTATGACCTGAAAAGGCTGGTTTTTAAGATTCCTAGCCAATTTCAAGCCTGCAAATCCAGCTCCCAAGATCACAAGTTTAGGCAAGTCAGATTTTGGAAGGTTGGGAATTGGCTTTTGATGAATTTCTGACATAGCGAATTGTTTTTTGCACTAACGGAAAATAATATTCGGAAGACAGAATTGAACGGATAAAATCTAAAAAACAGGAGTTGATTGTGATTCCATCCGAATGAAAAGATTTACTATTTTTACCCCCCAATCAAAGAACACCATGGGAAGAGCTTTTGAATTCCGGAAGGAGAGAAAATTCAAGCGTTGGGACAAAATGTCCAAAGTATTTACGCGACTGGGTAAGGAAATAGTTATGGCCGTAAAATCCGGCGGACCCGACCCGGCAAGTAATACCAAGCTCCGAACAGTCATCCAAAATGCCAAAGGTGCTTCCATGCCAAAGGACAGAATCGAAGCTGCAATCAAAAGAGCCTCGAACAAGGATGAAAAAGATTACGAAGAAATTGTCTACGAATGTTACGGCCCATTTGGCGTGGCAATGATCGTAGAGACCTCTACTGATAATATCAACCGAACGGTCGCAAACATTCGTAGCTACTTTACTAAAGCAGGTGGTACTTTGAGCACTACTGGATCTGTAAGCTTCATGTTTGACAGAAAAGCTGTGTTTCGTTTTGCAAAAGGGAACTTCAACGTAGAAGATCTGGAGCTTGAATTGATTGATTTTGGACTTTCAGAAATAGATGAAAACGAAGGAGAGATTTTTGTTTACACAGAATTCGAGGACTTTGGAACGATGCAAAAAGTGCTTGAAGAGCGTGGAATAGAAATAATTAGTGCGGATTTTCAGCGATTCCCAACTACTTTAACCGAGCTCACAGAAGAGCAGGAGGAAATCATCCTTAAACTAATCGACCGATTAGATGAGGACGATGATGTCAATCACGTTTTCACCAATATGGCCTAGGCGCGAGCCGGGTCTTTTTTTATGAATTTTCCAAAAAGAGTAAATTTCCAATCTTCAGCTGCTTCTACGGACAAATCACTTATCATCGTGGGAAGTAAAAACCCTGTTAAGTTAGATTGTACCAATGAAGCTTTCTCGCTGGCCTTTTCCACAGAATTCCTAGTCAACGGAGTAAATGCAGCATCCCAAGTTTCGGAGCAGCCAATTGGAGATGCAGAAACTATCTTGGGTGCTATCAATCGAGTCAAAAATGCTAAAATGGCTTTCCCTGAAGCGGATTATTGGATTGGAATCGAAGGAGGAATTGAAAATGATGAATTTGGAATGAATGCTTTCGCCTGGATTTACATAGAAAATAAATCAGGTCTGAGCGGGAAGGCAAAAACCGGTACGTTCTATCTTCCCAAAGGAATTACGAACCTTATTAATTCAGGGATGGAACTTGGACATGCAGATGATCAATTTTTTGCAAAAGAAAACTCAAAGCAGCAAGGCGGATCAGTTGGGATTCTTACTCATGGAGTGGTGGATAGGAAGGCCTACTACACTCAGGCTATCATCTTGGCGTTGATTCCTTTTCTCAATAAAAATCTATTTTAAACCTAATCATTTCTATAAAAAATTTCTATAAAGTAAATCCCTTTATAAAAATTATTCTTGATGATTGGAAAATTGAATTTTAATCCTTTGCTTTAAATAATAGCTCGTTTTTACACAAAAAAGAAATTTCATTGTCAAAAGTTGGTTCAATCACCCCTGTTTTCAACTATTGATTAAACCTCCCACGGGGGGTTTATTTTTTTGGTTTTGCAAAAAATCACGAAGAGCTTTTCTCCAATCCGGATTCGCATCCCAGAAAGGCCCAATGTACAATTCGTCCCTTACCAAAAACTTGATATAGTATTTAACCACGATACGAGAAGGATCTGCAAGGCCTGTCGGATCCAAGCCCAGACTTTTCATTAAATCAGCCTCCCTTCCTTCCACTTTCATCAAGACAAACTGAATTTTGTTACTAATAAGCTCCGCATCGGGCTTGGCTTCAGTAAGCCATTCAGTTTGATAAGGGTACTCCTGTTCCAAAATCTGCTGAATTCCTGACTTTTGAGCTACTTGTTCTGCAAGAATTGCCTCCTGAGATTTCCCATATAAATCATATCTGAAATAACTCAGAAACCCCGACTGTGCAGAAGAACCTTCAATCGGAATACCCAACTTAAAAATTTCCAGGTTAAGTGGGTTTCTTGGTAGGAATCGCAGGGATGAAACTGCTTCTTGTGTACTAATTCGGGGAAATTCCGCAACATCTATGACCAATAAATTTTTGAACTTTCTGCCGGTTCCAAGGCCAGCAAATAGCTCAGAAGCTGTGGGAACATCAATACCGCTGACTCCAAAAAGTGCAGTCGAATTGATCATTTTTCCATCTCCGCTAAATGCCCCTACGTGAATACTCACCTCAGACTTTTTGCGAGTGACGAAAACGATATTTTTAACCTCCCTCTGTAAAAAAGCCTTGGCATAATCTGCCTGAATTTCTTCCGAAAGGGTCACCTGTTCCAATTCAAAATAAGCAACCGGATCTGCCCCAGCTTTCACCAATGCCATGTGAACACTATCTGATAATTGCTGCCAAGTCATTGAAGGTCTGGCCCCGGGATCATTAGAAACCATGACTATAGACTTGCCTTCAAAAAAAGTTTCCGGCAAATTCCCCTGAGAAGAGGCGGAAAAATGAATCCAAAAAAGACCAAAAAAGAAAAAGAGATGTTTCATGAATTCGGATGGGTAATTCGATTCCCTTAGCTTAGTATTTTCACGAATATACATAACGCAAAATATAACCCCAGATGCAATTAACTTTCAAGACAATTTTTACAAGTATTTTATTTTTTACCCTTGCGATTGCAAGTGGCCAGACAATTGACAACGATAAATTACTTCTTCACCTTGAATACCTTTCTTCAGATGAGCTAAAAGGGAGAGAAACATTAAGCGATGGAAATATAAAAGCCAGAAAATATCTGGTCAATTATTTCAGCACGCTTGGGCTGGAAACACAGTATCCGGACTTTCAACAAAAATTTACCTTCGAAAACCGACGGGGGAAAAAAATTTACGAAGATGCAATAAATGTAATTGGGTTCGTAGCCGGCAAAAGTTCCCGTAAACTGATTGTAATCACCGCGCACTATGATCACCTCGGGGTAGGCAAAAAAGATAATTCAGGGGATTCAATTTACAATGGGGCAGATGACAACGCTTCCGGGACGGCCACTTTGCTCGCCCTTGCAGAGTATTTTTCCAAAAACCGACCAGAGCATAGTCTTATATTTGCTGCATTGGATGCAGAGGAGATGGGCCTCCAAGGAGCAAAAGCCCTAGTGCTTGATTTCCCTTTTCCGCTGGATCAGATTCTTGTAAATATTAATATGGACATGGTTTCACGAAATGACGACGGTGAAATCTACGCCTCTGGTACTCATCAGAATCCACATCTGAAGCCCATCTTGGAAAAAGCGTCCAAAGGACAAATCCCAAAGCTGCTGTTTGGACATGATACTCCAAATACTGGTTCAAACAATTGGACCCAATCTTCGGATCA
>VFKK01000269.1 GCA_009885605.1 Cyclobacteriaceae bacterium
AGGACGAACCCAATAAATTCATGTACGGAATCACAGCGGGAGCAGGACTTTCGAAGCTTTTTGGAAAAAGCACCCTGGCCGGAGAAGTCCGCTTTGGTTATGACTTCACCAATCCGGAAGGTCAGGATCGCGTTTTTGATATGTCCTCGACCAATCTGGAATTTACGCTCGCATACCTTTTCAAGATCCGGGAGTTGAAGGAGTGAGAAGGATGAATTCTGAAGTCTGAAAGGAAGAAGGTGAAAGTTGAAAGGATCGATTTAAGTAATCACTTTCCATTCAGCATCTATATAGAACAAGGTTCGGAGTTCAAATTAATGGGCTGTGAACTGTCGACCGTCAACTGTCAACGATTATCCGCAAATCAAGAATTAATTTATTTTACACTTAAAAAATCGCGGATAATCATTTTTCCCCTCCTTGTCATATA
Organism: Cyclobacteriaceae bacterium; assembly: GCA_009885605.1. Taxonomy (GTDB): domain Bacteria; phylum Bacteroidota; class Bacteroidia; order Cytophagales; family Cyclobacteriaceae; genus Algoriphagus. Next base: position 431 of record VFKK01000269.1, read on the forward strand.
TCCTCCGATTTTTACGACTAACTCATGTAAATGAATCGCACCCAGCTCGACCATCTCTTAAAACTCCATCACAGGGAAGCTTATTTATGGGCGAGGCAATGTTGTTCGTTTGACGAGGATCTGGCAAAAGACGTCCTGCAACAGGTTTACCTGAAGATTCTCGAGGGTAAAGCAAAGCTGAAAGAAGAGGAGAAAGCTAAAACCTGGATATTCTCCATCATTCGCTACACCGCCATTGATCAGCTGCGCAATGCAGGAAAAATCGTCTCGATGGAAGTTGACGAGGAAATTGCCGACTTCGAAGAGGAAGTAGATTCCACCGACTACGAAGCGATTATCAGACTGCTTCCAAGAATGCAGCAAGAAGTGATTCTGATGGTTTTTTACCATCAGATGACGATCGGGCAAAGTGCGGAAGTGCTGCAAATCAGCCTCGGAACCGCACGGACACATTATGACCGTGGCAAAAAGAAACTGAAAGAATTGATTTCAATAGCCCAAACACAGGCTCAAAATGGAAAATAACGACCAACTGAATCGGTTTTTTGAAGAGATGAAAGCAAAGGATGAAGGCTTGTCTGTCCCTCCTTTTCCAACTCAAAAACCAAAAAAACTCAATGCTTGGATTCCAATAGGAATCGCAGCTTCCCTGACCCTGATCGGCATTGCGGTCTGGTTTGAAAAGCCCGTCCCTGATCCTCCTGCAGAAGTCATCATCATCACCCTGCAGCAGGGAGAAAACCAACAACAGGAAATCACCATCGAGGAAAGTACGTATCTCGAAACTTGGGAATCTCCCACCTCATCCTTACTCACTGAATACTAAACCAACTTAACTCTCCCAGCTATGAAAAAACTATTGATCGTCCTACTCACCTTCTTTGCCGGAGTGACACAGGCCCAGGACATGTTTAGCGAGTACTTGTATTCGGCTGACCGGGTGATGAAAAACCGGGAAACTATCTCTTTGACTGATGCGCAAGCCGAAAAGATCAAGAAAATCCACAGCGCTAACGCGGCTGACTTCAGCACCCTGAAATGGGATTTGGATGCAGCCACGTCAAAATTAAAAACCCTATTAGCTGCGCCAAAGCCTAATCAGGAAGCAGTGCAGAAGCAAATGGATCTGGTCTTGAGTTTGGAGAATTCTCTAAAGAAAAAACAACTTAGCACCTTGGTAGCTATAAAAAATGAACTTACCGAAAGTCAGCTGGAAACCTTGAAATCTACAAAAACATATCCTGTTGCAGGTATTTCACCGACTATTCAGACTAACGGTCCAAAAATAGCAGTCGGCAGCTCGATCACAGGTTCAGGTACAAATAGCGGAACAAGTCCAAAAGTGTCTGTTCAGGTAGCAGGAACAGCAACCTCAGAGTCTCCGATATTCTACTTGAAAAATTCAGATGGGCTAAAAAAGATTAATGAAGCAAGTATGAATGGTATAAACCCTCAGGATATTGAAAGTGTAGAGGTCCTTAAAGACAAATCAGCAACTGACAAATTCGGGGAAGACGGAGCAAATGGAGTAATTATCATCACCCTGAAAAAGGGTAAAGAATATTACTTCCAACAAAAATAGATCATGGTTTAAACTGAAAAAAGGAGGCTGAATTTCGGCCTCCTTTTCTATTCATCCGAGTTTTTGCTTAACCCACAAAGAAACAAAAGGGAACAAAAACGCGTTGTGGCTTTTGTTCCCTTTTGTGGTTTTTTGGATCCTTAGATAACTTCAATCAATCCAAAAACCTCCAGCTCGCTTTATGATTTTTATCCAGCGGTTTGCCGGTCACTTTGGCTCTCAGGATCTCGATCGGCATCGCGTTCTGACTCATGATCAGATCGTGAAACTCCTTCTCTCCCATTTTGCCTGAGGTCACCATCTCATCCCGCATCGAGTAGATTTCCAACGCTCCGATCATGTATGCGATTTGGTAGAGAGGACCATAACTTCCTTCGAAAGAGCGTCGCACTTCCGCTTCGGCATTGGCTGGTTCATGACCAACTTTTTCGACAAGCAAATCGATGCATTCCTGCGGAGACATTTTCCCAAGGTGATAATTCAAGGAGAAAATAATACGTGCACATCGGTGCATTCTCCAGAAAAGCATCCCCACTTTATCCTTCGCATCTCTCGGGAAATTCCTGTCCCAAAGCACAAACTCCCAATAAAGTGCCCAGCCTTCCGTCCAGAATGGCGTTCCAAATGGCCGTCTATGGGTCATATTTCGCTGATTCATAAACTGCTGCAAATGATGTCCGGGAATCAATTCGTGCTGAACAGTTGCCCGTGAGAAATGCGGATTATTCCCGCGCATGCTCATCATTTTATCCTCGTGGCTCATTTCGGAAGTTGGATAGGCGATCTGAATCATCTCCCCTCCCAAAAAAAATGGGCTCACTCGCTGCCGGTCTGCCGAAATCATAATTGTTCTCCAGCTTTCTTTTGCAAGTTCCGGAACTGTGATCAGGTCATTTACTTCCATGTAAGTTGTCGCCTCTTCGGCCAGACGAATCACTTCCGCAGGCCATGCACCGGCAGGGAAATAGGTATTTTTCACCATCTCCAACGCTGCCTTCCAGTCGTTTCCAAAACCCAATTCGTTGGATGCTTTCAGCATTTCTTTCTCGCACCAGGAAAATTGCTTTTCCGCCTCGGCGATCAATTCCTCCGGACTGTACGCGATCATTTCGAAGGCAAGCTGCTTCTCCAGCGCTTCTCTTCCGATCGGCTTTCCGATGATTCCGCTTCCGTCGTCTTTCACTGAGTTGGTGTAGTGCTCACGCAAACCTTTGGCATAAGCCTTCATACTTGCATCCAATCTTTTCCAAGGCTCGGGCATCCACCAGGTAAACTCCGGATCAAAGTCAAAATAATACCCATACGCCTCCGCAGTTACTTTATTCAGCGATTCGATGGATTGGGCGGCAAGGTCCGCTTTCTGCCAGCTTGAATATTTTGGCATGGAAGCCAAACTCTTCAGTTGTGCATCAATCTTCAATGCGATTGAATTCCAGGTTCCGGCAAGCTCCTGAGATTTTGGCTGCACAGCACGTCTCCTGCCTTTGACAAACTCCTCCAACGGCGGGGCGAAAGCTAAAACCGATGTAATTTCTTCAAAGCCTCGGCGGTCAATGTCTAGTTCAGCAAGCGTCTTTTCGAGGTAATTTCTAAACAAGACATAATCGATTTTTCCATCCTCCGAAAGCGATTCGTAGGCTTGAGCTTGAAGCGTTTTCAGATAATCCTGATTGAATTTCTGCATCCTGTCGAAGTATTCGAGCGAAAGCTGATTGGTGTACAAGCGCGAAAGTGCACCCCGATCCGCCTGATACGTTTGGATCATTTGTACGAGTTCGGTAGCCTGAGCCAGTCCTGCGGAAAGGAAAAAGAGGCAAATGAAAAGGAGTTTTTGCATAGTATTTGG
>VFKK01000275.1 GCA_009885605.1 Cyclobacteriaceae bacterium
CGGATTGATGAATGTAAAGCCATTTGATGTGAAGCTTTGGGATTACCAGGCCAATGTCCAAGGAAGCGGGATTTGACGGAACAATCAATTACCTGATCAATATGCAGGTTCCTGCCGGAAAATTCGGTTCTCAGGCTAATGCTATTCTGGCAACCATCTCCGGAACTCCTGCCGATGAGAATTCCATGATTCCACTTGCTTTGAATCTGACTGGCTCTTACAATAGTCCCAAGATCTCACTGGCAGGAGGAAATAGCATTGAGACTCTTCTGACAAATGCGTTAAAGTCCCGGGTAAGCAATGAATCCGAAAAGATTCAGGACATGGCAACCGAGCAATTTAAAATCGCCCAAGACAGCATGAAGCAAACCGTCCAGCAAAAGGCAAGTGCAATTCAGGATAGCGTTTTGAAGGAAGCAGAAAAAAGAATTGGGAATACCCAAAACAAAGCAGTGGATGATGCTAAGAATTTATTGAAAGGACTGCTGAAACCCAAGCCTCAACCTGTGAAACCTGATACTACCGCTGTAAAAGACAATTAAAGCAATTACCGAATTGCAGTACTTGAAAAGGGAGGATTGTTGAATTCAACGATCATCCCTTTTTTTGATAATAAATATTCCCTTCGTTGAACGTAACCGAATCAAATTGAGATTTGAATAATAAAATCCCCCTTGCCCCCTTTTTAAAGGGGGAATTGCATTTCCGCAACAATCAAACCTAAAGGCTTCAGTCACTCTTGAAGATATCCGGATACACAAATTTTTTTAACTATTCTATTCAATCTTCCCAACCTCAAACCGCTCACTTACTCCATTTTCATTGAGAGCTTCGATGGTGAAATAGTAGGTTTTCATTCGGTCCAGGGTCTTTAGCCAATATTCATTGTTGCCGTGAACCATGATGGTGGTGTAGAGTTTGTCCGGCGAGGTACCGTATGAAATATTGTAAGCGTAAGCGTCATTCGAGGGATTCCATTTGATAAAAGCGCTTCGCTTGTCTTTTTCCGTCCGGAAAACCATGAATTGTTTTACTTTTTCCGGGGCTTTTCCGTTTCCATTTCCGAAAATTCGGAATCCGCTAAGGGCAAATTTCCCGGTTGGCATATGGATATTTTCCAATTTGATGTATCGCGCCTGAACAGGTTCGGAAAGCTCAACGTATTCATGTGGCACATCTGTTTTGTTTGCACTTTTATCCACCAGGATTTTCCATTTTTTACCGTCCAGAGAATAATGAAGCTTGTACTGATGGTATTGATCCGTTCGCTTGCCGAGACGGTCATCCGCTACATCCTGATCTGCATAATTAATCTGAATGGCGTTGACCGTGCTTACTTTCCCCAAGTCTGATTGAATCCATTCACCTGGATTTCCGGTTTCCGCACTCCAGTAGGTTTTCAGATCTTCGTCGTTGGCTTTATTGGCAGCGTAATTTCCAAGGGTGGAAGAAACCTGAAGAGGCTTGTCATAATTCAGCAACATCCAGCCAGTGAAAGCCCCCGGTTTATCCGAACCCGGCAGGTAATGCGGATAATCTCCGAAAGCGGTGTTTGACCACATCACATCGTCTTTATCAAACCCGGCAGGCCAGATTCCTAACCTTCGCTCAAAAGTGTTTTTCACAGAAATCATAATCGTGCTCACATGCCAGAAATTCTGATCATTGTCCTGAAAAGTTGCCCCATGTCCTGCGCCTCTGGCAAATCCGCCTAGCTTCATACTCAAGGGATCTGCTTGAGGAGTGAAAGGTCCCAAAGGAGAATTACCAACCACAACTCCATCAGAATAGCCACTGAACTCCGTTCCCGGCGCGCCGTATTGGAGGTAATATTTCCCATTGTGCTTGGTCATGTGCGCTCCTTCCATAAAAGGATCCAGAAACGTATTGTCCATGTGCTCTCCAAATCGCTGCCAGCCATATCGGTCCGGTTCGAGGAGGTACATTTCTTTTCGGGTGCCAATAGGTTCCATTGTCTTTCTATCCAGTTCTACACCGTAGAGCGGATATCTGTTCGAACTTCCGTTGTACATGTAAAGTCTTCCGTCATCGTCAGTGAAAAAATCCGGGTCCCATCCACCGATTTCAAACTTTTCAACAAGCGGTTTCCACTCGTTTGCTAATGGATCTGTACTCATCCAAATCGTGAAATCCTTCTCGTACGTTGAACCCATCACGATCACCGTATCTCCAACGACACCGACAGCCGGGGCGCAGAGTTCGTCGTAGACTTTGTTCCAGGGATTTAGAAAAAGTCGAGAGTGAAAGGTCCAGGTGGACATATCCGGACTCGTCCAATAGCCCCATTGATTGGTGCTGAAGAGGATAAAGTTTCCTTTGAAATTCACAATAACCGGATCGGCTGTGGCGCGATGCCTACCCCATTCGGAGAAGTTGGGAATCGGCGTATAGCCATAATCCAGGTTAATTGGGTTGCAATAAGTTTGTTGCTGAGCCTGAAGCGGAGAAAAGGTCTGCAGGGCAAAAAACAAGAGAAGGATGCTACGGATCATATAAATTCCTTTTGGAATTAAAAGGTAATGAAAGCTGAATGATTAGAGAAAATGGGAAAAGTATCAACTGGGTAAACCTCAAAAGCAGAAAAGCCTCCGATCGCATTCAAAATCGGAGGCTTGGATACTCAATCTATCTCTATTTTAAAATGGGTATTTACCCTGAGCAATCATGTAATCTGCAATTCCTCTTCTTAGCTCTTTAGTGTTGACCAGATCCGCTTTGGTAAATCTCTTCAGTCCCATCAGCATGACTTTCTGCTCGTCTCCACTTGTAAAGCTGGCGATGGCTTCTTTGGCTGCAGCATTGATTTTGTCCACTGCTTCGGTCAAATAAACCTGCGCCATGGCGATTTGATTTGCACAAGCAGCTTCACCTCTCATGCTTACCAATTTCTCGGTTCTGAGAATTGCTGATTCCGAAGCATAGATTTCGATCATGACATCCGCTAGATTCATCATCACTTCCTGCTCATCTTCTATTTTATCCTGAAGCGCCATGGCAGCTTTGCCACCTACCATCAGGAATACTTTCTTGAGCTTTTTCAGGACTTCCTTTTCTGCTGCGAAAAGCTCGGAGGTATCAATCGTCTCGAAGGAAGGAACCGAAGTGAGCTCTTTCGAAACGGCCATTGCAGGATCGAAAATATTTACCTCCCCTTTCATCGCCCTCTTGAGCAGCATTCCTACCATCAGCATTCGGTTGATTTCGTTTGTGCCCTCATAAATTCTTGAAATACGGGCATCTCGATACGCTCTTTCCATTGGAGCTTCGGCAGAATAGCCCATTCCTCCATATACCTGCACACCCTGATCCACCACATAATCTAGGACTTCAGAGCCGTGGATTTTGGCAATTGCGCATTCAATTGCGAAAGCTTCCACACCTTTCAGTTTTGCTTCGGATTCGTTCATTCCTTCAGAGATAAAGGTATTCATCCGATCTTCGATGTCCTGACCCGCACGGTAGCAGAGTGATTCCGTTACGTAGGTTCTCAAAGCCATTTCTGCCAATTTGGCTTTTACCGCTCCGAACGTATTGATGCTTACTCCAAATTGTTTTCGCTCAGTCGAGTATTTGATTGCGAGTGTAGTGACGCTTCGCACACCTCCCAAAACACCGGCTCCGAGTTTAACACGGCCGATATTCAAAATATTCACGGCGATTTTGAAACCATTTTGACGGTCAGAAAGCATATTTTCAACCGGTACAGGGCAGTCGTTGAAGAAAACCTGACGAGTGGAAGAGCCTTTGATACCCATCTTTTTCTCTTCCTCATTCATGGTGATTCCCCCGAAGGTTTTCTCGATGATGAATGCAGTGAGGTTTTTATCGTTTTCAATTTTTGCAAAAACAATGAAAAGATCGGCAAATCCAGCATTGGAAATCCACATCTTCTGACCTGTGATCATGTAATGCTTACCGTCTGCTGAAAGAGTTGCCTTTGTTTTTCCGCTATTGGCATCAGAGCCCGCATCTGGTTCGGTTAAGCAATAGCAGGCAGCCCATTCGCCGGTGGCGAGCTTCGGAAGATATTTCTGCTTTTGATCTTCGGTGCCATAATAGAGAATCGGCAACGTTCCGATCCCAGTATGAGCACCATACGTAGTGGAAAAAGATCCCGCCGCACCGATGATATCTGCAATCAGCATGGAGGTATTAAAGCTCATTCCCATTCCTCCGTACTCTTCCGGAACGGCGATTCCCAATAGGCCGAGTTCTCCGGCTTTCTTAAAAATTGAAGGGACCAAGTCTGGATTTTTCATGCTGTCTATCTCCTCGATCCTTGGATTGATCTCCGTATCGATAAAATCCTGACAAGCCTGAGCCATCATTTTTTGCTCCTCATTAAACTGCTCAGGTATAAAAATATCCTGGGCCGGGGTCTCTCGGACGAGGAATTCGCCCCCTTGAATGGATTTTGTGATTGTGGCCATATTTTGTAGATGTTAGACTTTAGACATAAGATTCTAGACTAAGTCAATTTGGGTTTTCAAATTTTATTATTAGTGCGTAAAGCATTTTCTGGATTTCGGTAATCTCGGTTCCTAAATCGTCCAGCTGATTCTGTTTAATAAATTCTAATTCAAGACTAACATAAAGTTGCGTTTCAAGCTCGCAAATTGAACCATGGGCAACTCCCAGAAAATACAGGAACTCCTTATCTGTCCGTCTTCCTCCTCCTTCTGCAATATTTGAAGGAATTGAAACTGAGGCTCTTCTCATTTGAGATATCAAGCCAAACTTTTCTTCACCTGGAAATTTTGAAGTAAGGATGTACACTTTCGCACATAGCTTGATGGATCTTTTCCAGACAAATAATTCCTTGTAGTTATGCATAGTCTTAGGGCTTTAACATTCAATTAATTATTCCAAGGTTAAGATTCTTGAACTTCCTGTTTCTAGAGTCTTATGTCTTAAATCTTGTGTGTGGCGTCTTCCGTCTTCTATTTGAGTAATTCATAAATTCCCGCCACGCCCTGACCGCCGCCGACGCAGGCGGTCACCAAACCGTACTTTTTGTTTTGGAGACGGAGCTCGTTGAAAATCTGTACAGAAAGCTTCGCTCCGGTGCATCCCAGCGGGTGACCCAATGCAACTGCTCCGCCGTTTACATTGACGATGTCAGGATTTATGTCCAGTGATTTCATTACGGCAAGTCCCTGAGCAGCAAACGCTTCATTCAACTCAATCAGATCGATTTCATTCAAAGACAATCCGGCTTGCTTCAATGCTTTTGGAACGGCTTCTTTGGGACCAATTCCCATAATTCTTGGATCCACGCCAGCTACGCTGTATGACATCAACCTTGCGATAGGTTCAAGACTCAGAGATTTCATCAATCTCTCAGACATCACGACCACGAAAGAAGCTCCGTCAGAAGTTTGAGACGAGTTACCTGCAGTCACCTGGCCTCCGTTTTTGAAGGCAGGCTTCAACGCTGCCAAACCTTCCAAGGTCGTACCTGCTCTAGGTCCTTCGTCGGTATCGACGATAAACTTTCGTGTTTTCTTTTTCCCTTTTTCGTCCAGGTAAGTCTCTTCCACTTCCACCGGAACGATTTGATCTTTGAATTTGCCGGATGCTATTGCCGCGAGGGCTTTATCATGGGATCTTACTGAAAAAGCATCAGCCTCCTCACGGGTTATGCTGTAATCTTTCGCAAGCTCCTCAGCCGTGAGACCCATGCTGATGTAATAGGAAGGGTGTTGCGTAGCTATTTTATAATTAAGTGCGGTCTTGTATCCCATCATCGGAACCAGCGACATAGACTCTGTCCCACCGGCGATGATACAATCGGCCATTCCTGCTTTGATTTTTCCAACGGCTAAAGCAATCGCTTCGAGGCCGGAACCACAATATCTGTTGATGATGAAACCAGGGTTGTCGATTCCCAGTGCCAAAAGAGAAATCATCCTTCCCATTTGCATTCCTTGCTCCGCCTCCGGAACGGCATTGCCCACGATCAGATCGTCCACCATTTTGGCTTCAAGACCAGGAGTATTTGCTACCAGATGTTTGATGACATCAGCTGCAAGATCATCTGGTCGATAGAATCTGAAACCTCCTCTTTTTGATTTAGTTACTGCTGATCTATATCCGTTGATTATATATGCTTCCATATTGTTTATTAGTTTGGGTTATTTGGTTATTGAGTTACTTGGTACATTGTACTTGATACCTCGTACATCAATTCCTTAGCGGCTTACCTTTGAACAAAATACTGTGGATTCTCTCCAGGGTCTTTTGCTCACCTGTCAAACTCAGAAACGCTTCACGCTCCAGATCCAGCAAGTATTGCTCAGACACCTCAGTTGGAGAAGACAAATCACCTCCCGACATCACCCAGGCCAGCTTTCTGGCAATTTTTGCATCGTGCTCAGAGATATAAGCTCCGTACTGCATTCCGGTGATTCCTGCTTCGAAAAGTGACAAAGACGTTTTTCCCAACACTTTGATATTCGTCTGCTGAATCGGCTGAGTATAGCCCGCTTCGTGTAATGCCAACACTTTGGCTTTTGCATCCGCAAGCTGTCTCTTTCTGTTCAGAGAAATACCGTCTTTCCCTCTCAAATAGCCCAAACTTCTCGCCTCTTCGGCGGATGTGGAAACTTTAGCAGTTGCGATATTCATGAAATATTCCTGGAGCTGATTTACTTCCACGTCACCTGCTATGATGCTGTTGGAGAATCTGAGCGTCATTTCTTTGGTACCGCCACCGGCTGGAATCAGACCTACACCCACTTCCACCAAACCCATGTACAATTCGGCATGAGCCTGAATATGGTCGGAATGTAATGAAAGCTCACAACCTCCACCCAAAGCCATATTGTGAGGAGCAACCACCACCGGAACGGAGGAGAATCGTGCACGCATCATGGTGTTTTGGAATTGAGCGATCATCATGTTGATCTCATCGTAATCTTGATCTCCGGCAAACATAAAGAGCATAGCAAGATTGGCTCCGGCGGAGAAGTTTCCTCCTTCATTTCCGATTACCAGACCTTTGTAGGACTTTTCCGCCATGCCGATTGCTGTATTGATTCCTTCGATCACTTCTGCGCCCATGGAGTTCATTTTGGTGTGGAATTCCAGTCCAATCACCTCATCTCCCATGTCGTAAACAGTCGCACCGGCATTTCCCCAGATTTTCTTTCCTGCAGCCTTGAGGGTATCAAGAATGATGAATTCTTGTGCTCCCGGGATCTCCAGGTATGATTTGCTTGGGATGTCGTAATAGAGCTTTCTTCC
>VFKK01000285.1 GCA_009885605.1 Cyclobacteriaceae bacterium
AACAAGCTCTGAAGTTCAAAAACAGCAACTGTGGTCAGTCGACCGTAGTCTGTGGACGATTATCCGCCATTTTCTCACCTCATTTTCACCTTACTGGCAGAATTGCGGATAATCATATTATTTATTATCGTATTTAAAAGCTGGGATTAGATTGAATAATTAATTAGTGTTGTATGTGTATTAATCTATCCATTTAAATTAATCTGCTTATGGGTTGCTATACTTTTCGCTTTCTATATTCCTGAACAAAATATTTCACTGCAAAATATACAATTAGACTCACCGTTGAACTAACTATAAACGCGCCAATTAAAATAGTTAACCCTGCCTCGCCAAGTTGATGTTTCCACTCCTTTATATTAAAATCTATAGAGGTAACCATTTAGGCTTATATTAAATTTTGGACGTATATTTTTTCAGCTTTAACCATTCTGGTGATCAAATTATGAAAAACAGTCTCTTTGTTTTGTGACCGATTGATTCTGTAGGAGAATTCACTCAAGTAACGATCAATATGTCTTTTGCTGACCCAGGAGTAGGTCGTTCTTAACCATGATTTAACCTTATGAATAATTGTATGAATAGCCTTAAAATTCAATCCCAATTCACTGGGGACCTGTCTGATATTGTATTCCTTGCTGATCGGACGGTATCCTTTCCATTCGTCCGTGGTCACTTGGGCTTTTTTATCAATGTGGTGTTCAAAGATCGGCTTGAGGGATTTAGCCGAAAAATCATTGATTTTCAACGCATAGAAGCGTTTTACCTTTCCTGAATCAGTTAGTTCTACTGCGCAAACAACCTTCTTTTTCTTACCGCCATAGCTTCGGCCGGTATGACCAGCTTCTTGGCCTCCCACTACAAACTCATCCACGTGTACTTCTTGTAGAATCCGATGATCTTGACCACCAATCCGTTCATCCTGACCACCCTTCCAATAAGGGGTTTCAGTTACCGTTTTAGTGGCGTTAAAAGTTATTGTTTTTTTCTCATTGTTTCACCTTTCAACTCTATTCTGTGTGCGGTATGGACCAGTCTGTCAAGAATGGCATCTGCGATTGTGCTGTCTCCGATTGTCTCGAACCACTTGGTAACGGGAAGCTGGGAGACCACCAGTGTAGAAGCTCTTCCATGCCGGTCTTCTATGATCTCCAGAAGGGGATACCCGATATTATTTCCAACGCTACTCTTCGAGGGAGTTCGAATGCTCGATCTTAGAGACATTGCTGCCATGAAACTCAAAGCTATCGCACAGCGGGGAAGCAAAAAGGATTTTTTCGACATCCATTTTCTATTGGACCAAATGTCGCTTGAAACAATGATTTCAATATTCAGACAGAAATTCAAAATGAACGAGGTTTTTCATATCGTTAAAAGTCTGACCTATTTTGAAGAGGCTGAGCAATCTGCAAATCCAGTTGTTTTTGACAAAACAGTCACTTGGCAGAAAGTCAAAGGCTCCATTAAATCATCAGTCAAAAACTTGGGCTAATTAACATTCCTCATTTCCCTTTCTGGGGTAGTTAAATCATCGTTCGAAGAGAAACAAAGAAGGTTCGACCCGCTTCAGAACTGGTAATTACAGGCTCAGAACCACGACAAACCGGTTCGGAACTGGTAATTATAGTCTCAGAATCCCGACATACCGGTTCGGATCTGGTAATTATACACTCTGAACCCCGACATATCGGTTCGGAACTGGTAAATACCGGTTCAAAGCCTCGACATACCGGTTCGGAAGTGGTAAATACCGGTTCGGAACTGGTATTTACAGTGATTCAAACCTCTCAGAGAGGTTTTTAGAAAAAGTGATTTGCAAATTCTATTGGATAGTAAGGCGTAGTTGCGAACTCATGTCTTTAGAAACAAGAAGCAGAGAATATTCGACGCCCTTCAGGGTCGTGGGGAATCATATTTTATCTTTTTTCCACGG
>VFKK01000243.1 GCA_009885605.1 Cyclobacteriaceae bacterium
ATGAGCCGTTACAAAATAGTCCTTGCCCAAAGCATTGACCGGCAACACAACTGTACCATCCGAACTGGTATCACGCTGATTAATTGCATGGACCGTTATATTCCCTGATGCTTGAATGTAGGCGCTCTTATTATTTGTTACTTCTTCAGAGGTTCTGTGAATTAAATCCTGATCAGTTCCGTCAAATTCCTTGATAAACTGTTCCCCTTTTTTGAGTTGAAAAGGAAAGTCTGCGGCGGGTGTCCGGATGACACCGGTCACATCTTCATTTGAGGTAACGATAATGACAGCTTTATCAAATTTACCGGGCTGACGATTGTTTTCCATGAACCCAACGTAAAATTCCTTACCGACGGTGCTAAGTTGAGCAAACGAGCTTACGCTAATCAGCCATGCAATTAATAAGAAAATGGATTTTACAATCGGGTGTTTCGGGTGCATTATAAGGCAAATACTTCTACTTCACGCGGAATCTTACCTGATCAGAGTGAAAGTCCCGCGCTTGTCAACTATTTCAATTTTTCCTTCCAACGGGAATGTGTATCTCATGAGATACGAATAAGAACCTGTCGGAACTTCTTCTCCTCTAACTAATCCATCCCATCCTGAGATTCCGGAGTAAATCAATTGTCCCCAACGGTTATAGATCCATAACTCAAAGTCGATCTCACAGTTTGAGACCGCTTGAAATAACGTTTCTTTCTGGGGATTAAAACCAGAAGGCATGCGAACCAAGGGTGATGATTCGGTGACTTCTCCTGTTCCTAAACTAATACAGCCTGCTCGATCAGTCACAGACACGTTGTAATTTCCTTTTGGTACTCCAATTAACTGACTACCAACGGTTGGATCATTGGTCCAAGTATAAACATAAGGTGCGATTCCACCAACAGGAAATGCAAATAACTCACCATTACTTCCTCCGGGACATGCCGGCTTCTCTAATCTCACTTCAACTTTTACAGCTGTGGGAGATACAATTTCAAACGTAATAGGCAATGAGCAACCGTTGAAATCCTTAACGACCCATTCGTATTTTCCTTGAGCAAGATTAGTGAGAGAAAGGTTACCGGAAAACGATTTAACCCCATCGAAATCCAAAGAATAAGGAGGTGTTCCTCCTTCTATCCCAAGACTTAAAAAGCCATCTGGCTTTCCGTAGCATGAGGTTCCTTTTGGATTAATTGAAATCAAAGACATAGGCTTTGGTTCTGTTATTTCTAAATTCTCCAACTTAATCTCACATCCTGTTTGATCCAGAATGCTAACCGAATAAGATCCTGCTCTAAGTCCTGTGGCCTTATTCGATTTGAGAACCGGATCGTGAGACCAGGTTACTATATAAGGAGAGGTTCCGCCCGTAATTTCCAGCTCGATTTCTCCTGAGTTGTTTCCTGAGCAATCAACCAAAGACAGGTCTTTTATTCTTGCTTCAAATTGCAAGCCAACTTTAACCTCCAGATCCTCAGATTCTCCGGCACAAAGTTGGTCTACCAAACTAAAGACCCAATAGTTAATATTTCCTGTCACTCCTGGCTGATCCCAACTAACTTCTACCACATTCTCATTTTGACCGGATACAATCTGGCCTCCGGAAATCTCCCATTGATATCTTCTTCCAGGAGATGGATTGGGAACGGCGTAAAACTGAGTTACGGAAGGGTCAAAGCATATTATCTGTTCACCCTCCGGAATTCCTGCAACAATTTTTTGGTTGATAACCACTTCCAAAACAATTTCCTCTCCCAAGCAGCCATTCTGATTGTAGGGAACCGCTAGTACTTTAGCCAGGTCATTAGCGGGACCCCAATTAACCAAAATGGAGTCTCCATAATTTTCCAGGATAATTCCACCTTCGACACTAAAAACAACTGAATCAATATTTTGTTTTTGATCCAGTTTGTACACCATCTCCTCCACGTCAGGGCAGACAGAAATTTCCCCGATAATTTCAGCACTTAGTTCCAACACTTCCACCTCAAAAACCACCTCTTCTTGCTCATCACAGGAATTTGGGCTTAAAGCTGCGACCACTGTTACCTCGTATTTCCCCGGTTCGGTATAAGTATGAACTACATCCTGCCCTACCACAGGATCAGTACCATCGCCAAAGTCCCAAACAAAATAGGTGAAATCCGGATTTTCGGAATTGATCGTCCAAGCCCCTTCTTGATTAAGACACGCTACATTTTCTCCTTCTACATCGAAATCATACTCGGCTTCCGTAATAAAATTGAGATTGTCCAGAGCTGCTCCTACCGCGAACCCGTAAGATTCGAGAAAGCCAAAGCCGTAGACATAAGCCGTAAATCCTTCCCGATTGGTAAGCTGATGAACTCCCGGAGCAATGTTGATCCGGGCATAAGAATAGGTCGGATCACCGGCCACAGGAAAAAACTTTGTCCCTTGATTTTGGCCATCCAGAATTGTTAAATTTTCAGTTCCGGTCTTTACCACGATGTTTACATAGTGACTCGTGATGGAAGGCAAACTCATCGCGGTGAAATGAATTTCTTTCAGCAATTGCTCCACGGGACTGTAGGTGATCATGAAAGGGTCTCCATTTTGAGCATTTGGTGCATTCGGCTGATTACATTCCTGGCTTTTTGAAAAAACAGTTACCGAGGCTGGCTTGCTGGTAGTAATCTTAGCCGTCTCATTAATTGCAAATTCTAAGCTCAGAAATTCTCCGGCGTTTATTCCTCCCCGACCAATCCCGTTTACCTGAACCTGAGTTCCGTCTTCTGAAGCGAGAACTTTTACCAATTCCCCGGAAGTCCTACCCGAAAGCGCCACGTGGACAAAAGATGTTCCCCAAGTATTAATCGGGTAGGCCTGTTGAAAAAGATGGTCATTGGCACCTCCACAATTTCCTACCGAGGTCCATTTATTTCCTCCAAAAACCGAGATCTTCTTACATTCATCGGCATTGTCTCCAATCACTCTCACTCTGGAACCGGTCAAATCTCCCCGAGCTTTCAATTGGTAACTTTGGCCCCTGTTCAGAGTCAGGGTAAACGGAGAATCTCCTGTATTTCCAGAAATAGTGGATTCAGAAGGAGTAATTTCCACCAGTGTATTATCCTCGGTGGCGACTACCAATAGCGTGCTCTCATTATCTACATTTGCATTATAGCCAACATTTGCAGTCAATACTTCAAAATGTGAGGTGATCAGGTAATCTTTTCCCAAAGCTCCGAGAGGCAAGACTACCGTTCCATCCGCACTTCGCAAGCGCTCATTAAAAGCGTAAACGGCCACTTTCCCGCTTGAACTGATGTAAATCCCTTTGTTTTCGATTGTCCCGGAAGTTCGGTGAAGAAGGTCGAGCACAGTGGAAGGTACGGTGTGAGTAAATTGTTGACCCTGATTAATGCTGAAGGGAATTGTTCTGCCTAAGTATTCTATGACGCCTGTCGCATCTTCATTAGCTGAAATCACGATAACGGCTTGATCCGGAGCATTCGGTAAAATCCGATTGTTTTCCATGAAGCCAACCCAAAATTCCTTACCGATAGTGGACAGTTGGGCATTTGCATGGGTTGCCAGGCAGATCAGGGTACACAAAAATGATAATTGAAGGTAAAGTTTTCTCATGCCCTTGGCTCAATCCCAAATAATCCATCAATATAAACAACTGCTAAAAATATTGTTCATAAATCATCTATTTGAGTCTGTCATGTGACCAAAAGCCAAATCCGCAAAGGCTGGAGAAAAATTAAATTCCTATCTTTGCGCCTCAAAAAAGAAGAACACTCGAATGATCTCAGTAGATAATTTATCCCTCAAGTTTGGTAAAAGAACACTTTTTGATGAAGTAAGTCTCAAGTTTACCCATGGCAATTGCTACGGTGTAATCGGTGCAAATGGCTCCGGAAAATCAACTTTTTTGAAAATCCTTGCAGGTGAAATTGACAGCACAAGTGGTTCTGTAAATATGACACCGGGACAGAGAATGGCTGTTTTAAGCCAAAATCACTTTGCATTTGACGAAATCGAAGTATTAAACACTGTCCTGATGGGTCACAAGAAATTGTATTCCATCATGTCCGAAAAAGATGCGCTTTATCTTAAGGAAGACTTCACGGAAGCAGATGGATTGAGAGCTTCCGAACTTGAGTCAGAATTTGCAGAGATGGACGGTTGGAATTCCGAATCAGATGCTGCTTCCCTCCTTTCAGGGCTTGGTATCTCTGAAGACTTACACCGGTTGCCGTTGAAGCAATTGGCAGGTAATCAAAAAGTACGTGTTTTATTAGCTCAAGCACTTTTTGGAAATCCTGATATTCTGATTCTCGATGAACCTACCAACGACCTGGATGCGGATACCATCGAATGGTTGGAAAACTTCTTGTTGGATTTTAAAAACATCGTGATCGTGGTTTCCCACGACAGACATTTCCTGGATACTGTTTCCACCCACGTGGTCGATATCGATTTCAGCAAAATCAAAATCTACTCTGGTAACTATACTTTCTGGTACGAATCTTCTCAGCTTGCGCTAAAGCAGCGTTCTGATTCAAATAAGAAAGCGGAAGATAAGCGTAAGGAATTACAGAATTTTATCGATCGATTCTCTGCAAACGTAGCCAAGTCCAAGCAGGCGACAGCTCGTAAGAAAATGATTGAAAAACTCAACATTGACGAGATTCAGCCTTCTTCAAGAAAATACCCGGGCATCATTTTTAAACCTGAAAGAGAAGCTGGTGATCAGATTTTCATGACCGAAAACCTGGAATTGAAAGCCGATGGAGTTACCTATTTTACTGACGTAAACCTTATGGTGGACAAGGGAGACAAAATCGCTTTTATCTCCAAGACCAAGCAGGCAGTCAATAAATTCTTCCAAACAATCATGGAAGAAATCCCTGCTACCAAAGGGAGCCACAAATGGGGAGTGACGATTAACAAGGCGTACCTGCCCAATGACAATTCTGGTTATTTCAAATCAGATCTCAATCTGATCGACTGGTTGAGACAATATTCCTCCAATCAGGAAGAAGCCTATGTGAGAACTTTCCTTGGCAGAATGCTTTTTACAGGAGAGGAATCGCTTAAGAAATGTTCCGTACTTTCCGGAGGAGAAAAAGTTCGCTGCATGGTCTCCAGAATGATGCTCCAGAATCCAAATCTCCTGGTGATGGACGAACCTACAAATCACCTCGATTTGGAATCCATTACCGCTTTTAACAACGCAATTGTTGAATACAATGGCACAGTACTGATGTCTTCTTATGACCACGCATTCGTCCAGTCATCCGCAAATCGAATCGTTGAATTCACTCCAAACGGAACGATCGACAGAAGAATGCCTTACGATGACTACCTGGCAAGCGAAGAAATAAAGGGCATCAGGGAAAAAATGTATTCCAAAAAATAAGGACTGAGAACTTGCTGCTGACCGCGATCATTATTTACCTGGCACTTACGGTTGCCGTCGGAGCATGGGCTTCCAGCTTGGTAAAGAATTCCAATGATTTTGTGCTTGCAGGGCGTTCATTACCGCTATTCCTTTCAGCCTCAGCCCTTTTCGCCACTTGGTTTGGATCCGAGACTATGTTTGGAGCCTCTTCGGTATTTCTGGAAGAAGGTCTTCAGGGTGTAATCGAAGATCCGTTTGGAGGAGCACTTTGTCTGGTTTTGTTCGGAATGTTTTACCTGCGACCCATGTACAGAATGGGCGTTTTGACAATCGGAGACGTATTTGGAAAAATTTTTGGAAAGCGGGTTGAATTTATTTCGACTGTTTTCATGGTTCCCATTTACTTTGGATACGTGGCGGCCCAACTTGTAGCCCTTAGTTTGGTATTTGGCACCGTGACAGACCTTTCACTTCTACAGGGAATCGTACTTTCAGCAGGAATCGTAGTGGTCTATACTTTTCTCGGGGGAATGTGGGCTGTATCGATTACCGACTTCATCCAGACGACCATGATCGTGATCGGTTTAGTTTGGGTGACAGTAATGATCGCACATGAAGCAGGAGGAGTAAATGAGATATTATCAAAAGCACCCGCAGGAAGTTTCCAATTCTTCCCAGATGCTGGTTTTACTTCTTGGGTAAATTATCTCGGGGCCTGGATCATTTTGGGGCTTGGAAGTATTCCCAGTCAGGATATTTACCAGCGGGTGATGTCTTCCAAATCTGAAAAGGTCGCTGTTCAATCCACTTATTTGGCAGGAGGATTTTACCTGACCTTTGGCCTCTTGCCTTTGTTTATTGCTTTGGGTTCTAAAGTTCTTTACCCCGAACTCTACCTTGAAAACAAGCAAATGCTGCTTCCTTCGATGATTTTAGCCCACGGAGGACTTCCGGTCCAAATTATTTTCTTCGGCGCTTTGATCTCCGCCATCATGAGTACCGCAAGTTCAGGCTTGCTTGCTCCGGCTGCGTTGATTTCCGAAAACCTCGTCCGACCACTATTCAAAGGAAAACTCAAAGACAAGTATTTGCTTTGGATTCTCAGAGTAAATGTCCTTCTGGTTGCCTTGATAGCCACATACATGGCTTCCCGTGATTCTAATATTTATGAGCTCGTAGCCGGAGCCTCTATCCTTCTATTAGTTTCCCTATTTGCTCCGCTTACAGCCGGACTTTACTGGAAGAAAGCATCCAAAATGGGTGCAATTCTTTCGATGGTGATCGGAATGATGGTTTATCTGGTATGTGACAGGATTGAATTAGAGATTCAATCCCATATTTTTGGATTATTAGCGAGCATCGCAGCCATGATTTTTGGCAGTTTTCTTTTCCCCAACAAAAGCAACGTTACTTATGAACTATCCTAAAATCATACTCAAAAGGGGAAAAGAAATTTCTCTGTTCCGTCGTCACCACTGGGTTTTCTCAGGGGCTATTTTCCAAATGGAGGAGAATCTCCAAAACGGTCAGTTGGTGGAAGTTCTTTCTTCAAAAAATGAGTTTCTTGGTCTTGGACACTTTTCTCAGGGATCGATCATGGTTCGGATTATTTCCTTCGAAAACCGGGAAATCAATCAGAGTTTTTGGGATGAGAAGATTGCTTCTGCCTATGCGCTCAGGAAAAGTTTGAGCCTGACAGATAATCCGGAAACCAATGTCTATCGTCTCGTTCATGGGGAAGGAGATCTTCTGCCAGGCCTGATTGTGGATTATTACAATGGAACTGCGGTAATCCAGGCGCATAATGTCGGTATGCACGCTCACATTGCCGAAATCGCTCAGGCCATCAAAAACACCTATGGAAAAACGCTGAGCGGGGTTTATGATAAAAGCTCTGAAACGCTTCCAAAGAACATCGGAACTTTTACCAACGAGTGGATTCTGGGTAAACCTGCAACGGATCTTGTTCAGGAGTTCGGTGCAAACTATCGAATTGACTGGGAAAAGGGTCAGAAAACCGGATTTTTCATCGATCAACGTGAAAACCGAAAGTTGCTTGCTTCGTACTCAAAGGGCAAAAAAGTGTTGAATACCTTTTGCTATTCCGGGGGATTTTCGGTTTTGGCTTTGAAAGAAGGCGCTGCAGAAGTTCACTCCGTGGATATCTCCAACAAAGCAATCGAACTCACAGAAGAGAACCTGGCGCTAAATCCGGAATTGAATGGAAAGCATGAATCAAAAGTTGCCGACGTGGTCAAGTACATCCGTGAAATCGGAGAAGATTACGATTTGATCGTTTTGGACCCACCGGCTTTTGCAAAAAATCTGAAAGCCAGACATAATGCCGTTCAGGCTTACAAACGGCTGAATGCTGAAGCTTTGAAAAAAATAAAGTCCGGAGGAATTCTGTTAACGTTTTCCTGCAGTCAGGTGGTAGACAAATCCCTATTCACACATACTATCACAGCAGCAGCACTCGAGTCTGGCAGAAAAGTA
>VFKK01000149.1 GCA_009885605.1 Cyclobacteriaceae bacterium
TTCTCGTTCGATTACAAATTTTGGCATTTTGAATTTAAACTAAGTACAGCCTACTCGTCTGGCTTTTCGGTTTCGCCCCGTTTTTTAATGTGGTCTCTGAGATCCACAAGGTTCATGAATACTTTTTTTGAATCACTAATATTCAATGAGTTATCAATTTAATATTTCTCAATCGAAAAAGAATTCTAATCGGGTTAATTCTCTAAAGGATATTGTTCCCCAAAGTTTCTAGAAAAGTTGAATCAATCAATTTATAAATGATGAAACAAATAAGAGTAGCAAAGCAACGCCAAACAGGAATGATTTAGCCAGCGTCTGGAGAAGGAATCACCGGGACAGTCTAAGATTACCAATTTCGTTTTATGAAAGCTCGAATGATTCCGGTTCCCATTTCAGAAACCAGAATTTGATGTTTTCGGCTGGCTCGTCCCAGATGTGATAAGTCCTAAACCCAAACCTCTCGTAAATTCTTTGGTTTCTTTCAACGGCAGTTTCCAGGTAGATCGGAAGATTTGCCAATCTGGCTTCTTCGAAAATCGCATTTTACAACTCAAATGCGGCTTCTTTTCCATCAGGTAAAACAGCAAAAACCCAAATTAAAAAATAAACCCTGACATGAAGATCCGTGGATTTAGAGATTTTCGTACTGAATTCTCCGTATTTTTTGAAAGGAAATTGCTAAAAAAACATCCTGAAAGACCAATCAGCCATAAGTCAGTGTGTTAAATCGAAATGCTTTCGGAAAGTTTATCAATCCTTTAAACAACGAACCGTAAGTCCATTTCCTTTACCGAGTGTTGAATTGCCTTCAAAATTCTGGTTTTCAAAAGAAATCATTCTTCTAAGACCCTGGCCATCCCGCTCATCTCTGGTCCACCAGTATCCAAAAAAACCAACATCAATAAATCTTCCATCAGGTTCTACCATTCCTGTCGGAATTCCTCCAAAACCACTCTCATTATTTGCCTCATTGCCGGTGCTGGTCCAACCTTCTGTACTTTTGATCTTTACCATCGCAACCTCCGGCCCACCAACCGCCAACGTAAGTGAATCCCAATCGGATTCAGAAGGGACACTCCAACCCTCAGGAGCTAATCCCCTGGGATCTGTCACGGCAAACCAGTTGTACATTTTGCCATAGATCTCTCCAAAATTTTCAGAATATCGAAAATTGATGCAAGCAGGAATTCCTGCATTATTCGCGTCGTACCATTCTCTTTGAGTTTTGGCTACCAGAATCGAATCTCCATTTCTGAAGAGAACCACATTTAGGTTTTCTGCCATCCAGATTTGATTTCCGATGGTGACAGTTTGGTAAGTTTTTCCGGATACGTCGGTAACCTGAGATTGACCAAGAAAAGGATAAAGGCAACATGCCAGCAGAGAAAAAATTACTTTTTTCATGAAAAGAAGTGGTTTTGGGAAATACAATTTAAGAGATAATTTCGTTTTTCAGGTTCAGGCAATCGGAAAATTGAATTCAGAATTATCAATTAAACCATAGGTAAGAATGATTAAACTTTGAGGTGATGGCAGGTATCCATTTCAAGCAGGAATGGTCGATTTTATTATATGTATGTACGCTTTCTTGCCACTAGCCAAATAAAACAAGCTCTGAAGTTCAA
>VFKK01000127.1 GCA_009885605.1 Cyclobacteriaceae bacterium
GGCATGGCTGTCATAGCTGAAGTGAGAAGGGTTAATTTCCGGAGGAAAGGGCGACGGTTCATGGGATTAAATTAGGAATTTGGAGGGAGAATTTTTAGTGATCAGTCTCGGTATTCAGTATTCAGTTTTACAACTCAGAATGAATTCTTAGAATGTATATTATGAATCTTTGGGAGAGAAAAAGAAATCCCCTTCATTTTCAACCAATGTGGATTGATGCTTATAAATTTTTCAATTTTTCAATTTTCTAATAACGAATGTCGAATAATGAATATCGAACATTGAAGGGTGCGACACTTCAGACTTCAAACTTCAGACTTCAAAAAATATCCCCTTCGGAATTAACCAAAGGGGATTGTTATACAAGATCTAATGTTGGATTTTCAAATAGAAAGTTCATAATCCTGGACCAGGATTTCCGCAGAAAGATTGAGCTTGCCTGTAAGATTGCGGACCATTTCAAGCGTCAGTTTTCTTTTCCTGTTCAATATTTCGGAGACTCGATTAGCTCCCCCCATGGCTTCGGCCAGATCTGTTTGTTTGAGCGATAGCTCTTCCATCCGGATTTTGATTGCTTCAATCGGATCCGGGGCGTTTATTGGAAAATGCTTGTTTTCGTAATCATCGATCAACAAAGCCAAAATATCTGCTTCATCACTTTCCAAACTTCCGATTGAAGCATCGAATATCTCATCCAGCCTTTTAAGAGCATTCTTGTAATCTGATTCTGATTTGATTGGTTTGATTTCCATTTTAAATTGTGTTTGCATCTATTTTATCGTATTCCTGATGAGTCCCTATGAATCGAATGAAAAGCCATTCTTTTTCATAGTTTATTCTTGCTACCAATCGAAACGAATTTCCTTTAATGTTAAAAACGACCCTGCCGTCTTTCAATATACTTGCACTTGCAAAAGATGACTTCACATCTCTTGGGATTTTCCAATTTGCCTCAGCCACAGTTTCAAACCATGTTTTTAAATACTGTTCCGTTTCCGGATTCTTTCTCCAATAATCCCGAAGTGTTCCTTTGGAAAAAATCCTGTCCATTCAAATACGTTTTAAAAGTAGTAATAATTCCCAATCTGGGAATAAATAATTGAACTAAAAAATATCCCCTTCGGGATTAGATAAAGGGGATTGTTTTTTATAAATGTTTCAATGTTTCAATAATTAACATCGAAGATCGAATGAAGAAGTTCGAAAGACCTAAAATCGTTCTGCAATCCAATTTTTAGCATTTACAAAAGCCTCCATCCATGGGGTGAAATCATCCTGTCTGTCTGCAGGATAATGAGCCCAGTTCCATGGCTTCAAGCTTCGCTCGATATGTGGCATGATAGCCAGGTGACGACCGTCTGATGTCGCGATTCCGGCTACAGCGTGGTCCGAACCATTTGGATTACCTGGATACGCTTCGTAGCTGAATTTCATACTGACATGGTAATCGCTTTCCTCTTTGGGAAATGAAAACTTGCCTTCACCGTGTGCTACCCATACGCCCAATCGCAGTCCACTCAGGCTTCCCAGCATGACGCTATCGTTTTGAGGAACGGTTACGTTGAGGAAACTTGATTCAAATTTATGACTGGCATTGTGAAGCATTTTTGGTTTCTGATCGTGGTCAGGAGTCACGAGTCCAAGTTCCACCATCAACTGGCAACCGTTACAAACGCCCAGACTTAACGTATCAGGTCTTGCGTAGAAATTATCGAGTGCTTGTTTTGCTTTTGGGTTATATAGGAAGGCGCCCGCCCAGCCTTTGGCCGAACCCAGCACGTCCGAGTTGGAAAACCCGCCCACGAAGACGATCATTTGTACATCTTCCAGGTTTTCACGGCCTGCAATTAAGTCGGTCATGTGAATGTCTTTCACTTCAAATCCTGCCAGCCAAAGTGAATAAGCCATCTCACGATCGCCGTTTACACCTTTTTCACGTATGATAGCAGCTGTTGCTTTTCCTTTGGAAGTTCTGAAGGGATCAAGTCCTGATGCTTCGAAACTGCCTTCCCATCCTTCCGCAAATTCAAAAGATAAAGGTTGATTTTTATAGTTGTGAAAGCGGTCTGTAGCTAGTTTTTCACCGCTTTGCTTGCGGTCCAGCAGGTAAGAAGATCTGAACCATACATCACGAAGCTCAGCGATGTCCAGAGAAAGATCTTTGCCTGCAAACTCGATCAAACCAGTTTCCGTCACCTTCGCAAGCTCCACATAATCCACGTCGGCTTCCACCAATAAGCTTTCTACAGCGTGATCATCAGCAACCTGAATGAGGATTCCCGGGTTCTCAGCAAAAAGAGCCTTTACTAAATCAGGCTCATGCAAGCGATCCAGTTTTACTTTCAAGCCTACATTTTGTACCGGGAAACACATTTCTAAAAGAGCAGTCACTAAACCTCCTGAAGAGATATCATGACCTGAGAGCACCCACGTCTGATCGATTAGGTCCTGAATGGCATTAAAAGCCTTTGCAAAATATTCCGGGTTTTTAACGTCCGGGGTTTCTGTTCCAATTTTATTCAACGCTTGGTAGAAGCTGGAACCTGCCAGTTTATAGCTGTCCTTTGAAAAGTCAATGTATAGAATTCTGCTTCCTTTGATAGGTTTCAGAGCTGTTTTTACGGTCTTTTTGATGTCAGAGCATTCACCTACAGTGGAGATGATCACCGTACCCGGAGAGTAGACGACTTTTCCGTCAGGATATTTCTGAGTCATGGAAAGTGAATCCTTTCCGGTTGGAATATTCACGCCCAATTCGATGGCAAATTCAGAAACTGCCTGAACAGCACGGTAAAGTCTGTCGTTTTCGCCTTTGTTTTTCGCGGGCCACATCCAGTTTGCACTGAGGGAAACTCCGCTCAATCCATCAGCAATCGGGGCAAAAACAAGGTTGGTCAGGGCCTCTGCGATTGCCAGTCTGCTTCCCGCTTCCGGATCTGCCAAAGCCGCCACCGGAGCATGCCCGATGGAAGTTGCGATTCCCTTGTTCCCGGTGTAATCAAGTGCCATTACCGCGACATCATTCAGCGGAAGCTGAATTTCACCGACAGTCTGCTGGGTTGCTACGCGGCCTGTCACTGATCGATCGACTTTGTTGGTCAACCAATCCTTACACGCCACTGCTTCCAGTTGGAGGACTTCATTGATGTAACCTCGGATCAGTTCGGGATTGTAACTACCCTCTTCGAAATTCGCATTTTGCGTATTGTCTTCGAGGATCGTTTTGGGCGAGGAGCCAAACATGTAAGCGAGATCCCAGTCCACCGGCTTTTCACCTGTTTTCTGATTTTCGAATTTGAAATGCATATCTCCTGTCGTCTCGCCCACCACATAAAACGGAGCTCGCTCACGGTCAGAAAGCTGCTGAAGTGTGTCAATATCTTCTTTTCCTACAACCAATCCCATTCGTTCCTGAGACTCGTTTCCGATGATTTCTTTGGCGGAGAGAGTAGGGTCACCCACCGGCAATTTATCGATATGAATTGTTCCGCCGGTGCTTTCAACCAGCTCCGAAAGGCAGTTTAAATGTCCTCCTGCACCGTGATCGTGAATCGAAA
>VFKK01000018.1 GCA_009885605.1 Cyclobacteriaceae bacterium
AAGTTTCATGGGCTGTATCCATTGGATGTTCTGATTGAATTGAAACCGAGGTCGGGAGAGCATATTTTGCGAACTGAGGACATTGTAAAGGAGATCCGAAAGCAGGGAGATTCTCTTGCATTGGTGAATATGGCCGGGTTGCAATATTACACAGGTCAGCTTTTTGATATGAAAGCAATCACTGAAGCTGCACATTCAGTTGGCGCTTTAGCAGGGTTTGACCTGGCACATGCCGCCGGAAATGCTCATCTCAGCTTGCATGATTGGGACGTGGATTTTGCCACCTGGTGCAGTTACAAATACATGAATTCAGGTCCGGGAAATGTCTCAGGGATCTTTGTCCACGAGCGATTTGCGGAGCGCCCTGATTTGCCCCGATTTGCAGGGTGGTGGGGACATGATGAAGGTGAGCGTTTCAAGATGGAGAAAGGTTTTGTGCCAATGTATGGTGCAGATGGCTGGCAATTAGCCAACTCAAATATACTGGCTTTGGCAGCACATCAGGCATCTCTGGATATTTTCCAGGAAGCAGGAATGGTAAATCTCAGAGCAAAAAGTGAAAAATTGACGGCTTATCTCGAGTTTCTTGTCCGCCAAATCAGTGGAGAATCAGGGGTTTTGGAAATTATTACACCCAAAAATCCTTCTGAAAGAGGCTGTCAGTTATCTTTACACATTCATCGTGGGGGTAAAGCTGTCTTCGATGAATGGTACAATCAAGGAGTAGTAGGTGACTGGAGAAATCCGAATGTGATCCGACTTGCTCCTACGCCCCTCTACAACAGCTTCCTGGATGTGTTCCGATTCGCAAAGATTTTGGAACATTCCCTGGAAAAATTCGCTTAAAAGGAAGCATGGGTAAATCTATCCAAATGAAGAAAAATGAAGTTACCATCCTAGGTGCCGGCTTGATCGGTTCTCTGATGGCTATTTATCTCAAGCGTCAGGGACTTGATGTGTCTATTTACGACAAGCGTCCCGACAAGCGCAAAACTCCCTACAGTGAAGCGGGAAGGTCCATCAACATGGCTTTAAGCCATAGAGGCTGGAAAAGTCTGGAGCAGGTAGGATTGAAAGAAAAAGTGGAGCCATTGGCGATTCCTATGTACGGACGCAAGGTTCACGATGAGCATGGAGGGACAAAATTCATCCCTTACGGAAAAGCCTACCAGGCGATTTACTCCATTTCCAGAGGCAAGTTCAATCAATTGCTTGCCGAAGAGGCGGAGCGATTAGGTGCTGTGATCAACTTTGAACATAAGTGTCTGAATTTTGATTTTCGAAATCAGGAAATAAAATTTGAAACCCCAGAGGGAGAGAAAGAATTTGTAGCACCGGTTGTGATCGGAGCAGACGGAGCTTATTCCACTCTGAGAATGGCGATGCAAAAACAGATTCGCTTCAATTACAAGCAGGAATATATTTCACACGGATACAAAGAGCTTACCATCCCGGCGACGGCCTCGGGTGAGTTTGCAATGGATCCAAATGCACTGCATATCTGGCCAAGAGGTAAGTTTATGTTGATTGCATTGCCTAATCCTGATAAATCATTCACCTGCACGTTGTTTTTGCCTTTTGAAGGATCCAAAGTTTGCTTTGAAAAGATCCAGGATGAGCATGACTTGGAGATCGTTTTCACTAATTATTTTGACGATGCTTATAAGTTGATGCCGGATTTGAAAACGGAGTTTTTCAAAAACCCGACTTCAGCTTTGATCAATGTGGAGTGCTATCCTTGGGTTCAGGACCAAAGCCTCCTGATTGGGGACGCTTCGCATGCGATGGTTCCCTTTTATGGGCAAGGGATGAACTGTGGATTTGAAGATTGCTCAATTCTGAATGGACTTATTGACAAGTTGGGGACAAATTCATGGGGACTTGTCTTCGAAAAATTCCAGAAAAAGCGCAAGCCTGATACCGATGCAATCTGTCAGTTAGCAATGGAAAACTTCGTGGAAATGCGTGATTCTGTTGCTGATCCTAAGTTCCTCCTCAGAAAGAGAATCGAAGCCAAGCTTCACGAACTCTATCCTAATGACTGGATTCCTCTGTATACAATGGTGACTTTTACAGATATAAGTTATGCAGAAGCATACGCTCAAGGTAAAATCCAGGATGCAGTCATGAATAAAGTGATGGCGGATCCGTTGATTACCGAAAACTGGAACAAGCTCGACTACGAGGATATTATCAATAAAATGGAAACAGCAAAAGCGGTCTAACGATCGCTTTTTTTTTAGGATTCGGCTTATTTATGGCGAAACCAGCAGTCTTCCCTGTCTGTTTGATATTCTTTGAACACCGTATTGATCGGGAATCCGTGCAGGATTTGGCTTTGAAATTGAGTTCTGACCAGGTAATTGAAAGCTCCCATATCTCCGGTGAAAGCTGATTTGTTGTTCTGATTATAGCTATGATGAATTGCACAAAGTCCGGTTAAAAAATCTATCATCAGCGAGGCCTTTCCTCCGATAATCCCACAGTTCAGCAAAGATTCGTTCCCGAAATTCTTTTCGTAAATCTCAAAATCAGGAATTTGGGAACGCAGATGGGCTGAGTGTTCAATCATCCATTCATTTTCCAGTTTTTTTGGTTCGTCTCCGCAAAATAACGACTCCGGGTTTTCTGAATAATGGTTTTCTGCATACGGGTTTCGGATCAGGACTACATCCGAGATATCAGTTAAAAATAGATCGGTTATTTGTTTGCCAGCCTTTTTCAAAAAATCCAGGTAAAGAAAGTGCCGGAATACATTTGGATTAAATGATTTGCTCGGCTCGCACTTAATGAATATCAAATTCTCATTTTGATACTTTTGGCAGGTTTCTTCTGAGAAACCATTGTGAAAAATAATCCCTTGCAGACCTGCCTTTTGGACAGAATCTACCCAATCTTTCACCAGTTCAAAATCATCAGAAGGCAAAGTCTCATTTCTGTTGACATCAAAAGCGCCGGTGATCAGGCTGGCCATTACTACTTGCTGCTTTGTCCCGGATGAATTTTTCATCAGGAGTTTAGAAGCTGAGTATCTCTTTTGAGAGTGGAGCAGACACTATCAGGATTGTTTCGGTAGTAGATGTATGTGCGCAAGTCAACTTTTTTCACCTTAAAGCGTTGGGCTGCTTGCTCAAAAAAATGGGCATCAGCGGCGTATTGACTTTTAAATCCGATGCTTTCAAATACTTTCCTTTTTCCAAACAGAGTTGCAAACAAAATGCAATCATCCACATGGATCAGCTGATCAAAATCATACTTATCAGGCACAAAATAATCTGCTTCTTCATCTACAATGGTGTCAGTAGTTGAGGCGATCAAGTCAAAGTCTTCCAATTCTTCCAGGCAGGCACTCAGATGATTTGGCTTAAATTCATCATCCGCATCCAGGATCGCAATGTATTTTCCCTTGCTATTTAAGATTCCCCGATTGATGGACAGAGATTGCCCGCGATTAGTATGTCTGATGTAAATCACCTCGTGGAGGATTTTTTCCACGTACTCCAGCAACTGAATATGAGTTTCGCTTTCACTGCCATCATCTATGATGATCAATTCGAAATCTTGAAAATCCTGATTTAAGATTGACTCGATTGCTCTTTTGACAAATTCAATTTCAGTGTTGAAGACTGACATCAGCACAGAAATGGTGACTCTGGTCTCACTCTCAAAAACTTCCCCTTCTTCTTTCATTAAGTTTGGAAATTCAAATCCCTCTGATACTAATAGCTTTTAGCTGAATAAGTTCAAAGCTACCGGTTTTATTCAACCTGAATTGGGATAATTGAAAGCTTTTCCGACTCATTCTTTGAATGCTTGTTCCATCACCCATTTCCCCACCAATTTCACAGTGAAAAATTACCGATACGATCTGCTTTTACTTACGATTTAGCAGATTCTGCGATACCGCTATGCGGAGTTTAAACAATTCAAAAATGAAAAATCCTTCTCATTTAGAGTTCGATAATATCTCCGATTTCGGGTAAAATCGGTTTGATTTTAAATTTACTTTCTATCAAATCAGCCAGAATTCCTCTTGGCATCACTTCTCCATGAACCAAAACTACCTTTGGCTTGGACGGAGCGAGGTAGGAAAACCACTCCAATAGTTCCGACTGTCCTGCATGCGCACTGAATCCATTGAGGGTATGAATTTTTGCTTTTACCCTTACATCCTCTCCATAAATCCGGACTACTTCGGCTTTTTCCACCAGTCTTCTTCCCAATGAACCCTGAGATTGAAATCCCACGATGATCACATGTGTATTTGGGTTTCCGAGGTTGTGAATGAGGTGATGAAGAATTCGCCCTCCGTTACACATTCCTGCTCCTGCTAGGATCATACAAGGCCCATTTATTTCATTCAGGGCTTTGGAAGTGGCCCCGGTCGGGCTTGGGATAAAGTAAGTTGGGTCTACTGGAAATGCTCCCTTTTGCTTCAGAATTTGGAATTCTTCATCCAGTAAGTCTTGATGGTTTTGATACACCTCTGAGGCTTTCAACGCCATCGGGCTGTCGAGGTAAACAGGAAATGGTTTGATCCGTCCCGAATTGAAAAGCTCTGCCATGTGGTAAATGATTTGCTGAGCGCGCCCTATAGCAAATGTGGGGATCAGGATTTTCCCACCTCTTTCGCTTACTTCTATTACGATTCTTTCAAATTCAGCAACTGTGTTTTCGTAGGATTTATGGTCGCGATCCCCGTAAGTGGATTCCATAAAGACCAAATCGGCATAATTAAAATGCTCAAACGGGCTGAGAAGCGGTAAAGTCAGAGGCCCTAAATCCCCGGAAAAGGCTATCACTTTCTTTTTACCCTCTTCCTCCACAGTAAGCTCAATGCTTCCGGAACCAAGCATATGACCGGCTTCGATCCAACGAGCCGTAATATCCTCTGTGATCTGAATATGTTCGCCGAATGGAACGGGATGGGCGAGTTCTTTCATGAATTCCACATGCTCTGTATTATACAAAGGTTCTGCAAGTGGCTTCCCCGGTTCCCAATGTTTTCGGTTTTCACGCATAGCATCGGAAACCTGAATTCTGGCAGAGTCCTGCAAAATGATCTGTGAAAGCTCAAGGGTCTGAATCGTAGTGTAAATCGGGCCATTGAAGCCATGCTTCACAAGGAGGGGCACTCTTCCGGTATGATCAAGATGTCCATGGGTTAGTAGTATTGCCTGAATTTTATCCGGAGTGGCCCCTTCGGGAAGTTGGTTTTTTGCTTCAGTTTCTTTATTTCCCTGAAACATGCCTGCATCTATTATAATTGAGGATTTAAGAGTTTGAACCAGGTAGCAAGAACCTGTTACTTCTCCTCCGGCAGCGCCGAAAAGTTTGATTTTCATGAGTTGTGGACTTAGGAGTCTTAAAATTAGTTAGACAAGATTTTTGGGAAGTAAAAGATTGCTTCATGTTTTACGGAGGAATTTAACCAAAAGTCTACCTCCGGAAAATAAAAGCTTCTTTTAAAAGTAAAGTGTTTCGTTTAGCCCCTTCAAAGGATTTTAGGGCAGAAAAATTCAGTAGGCGGTTTAAATAACTCTGTGAGTCCGGATGGAAATCACTTCATCATACCCAAAATCTCATCGAGGTATTCGCGGTTGTTAGAGAGGCGAGGAACTTTATGCTGTCCGCCAAGTTTGCCTTTTTTTCCAAGCCAGGATTGAAAAAGTCCTTCGGGTGCTTGATGAATGATAGGTGGGTTTAGGGCCAGATCTTTGTAGCGCTTGGCATCGTAATCAGAATTTATTTTCCGAAGGCTCTCATCCAGTAAATCCCTGAACTGATTCAAATCTTTTGGTGGTGTTCGGAATTCAACCACCCATTCATGGGCACCTTTTGATCCGGAAGAATCAAAATAAACAGGAGCAGCAGTGAAATTTGCAATGGTGGATCCGGTAGCTTCGCAGGCCAGTTCGATTGCCTTTTCTGCATTTTCCACGATTACTTCTTCCCCAAAAGCATTGATGAAATGCCGGGTTCTTCCCGAAATGTGGAATCTGAACGGATAGGTACTGGTGAATTTTATCGTATCTCCGATTTTATATCTCCAAAGACCTGCATTGGTGCTGATAACCAAAGCATAGTTTTTCCCCACTTTCACATCTTCCAGAGAAATCGCCTGAGGGTCTTTGGAATCCAGTTCTTCCATCGGGATAAACTCGTAGAAAATCCCGTAATCCAACAAAAGCAGAAGCTCATCCGAATCCTTCTGATCCTGCAGTCCAAAAAATCCCTCAGAAGCGTTATAGGTTTCCATGTACTGCATTTTTTCGGAAGGAATCAGTTCCTTGAAAAGATTACGGTAAGGTCCGAATGCTACGGCTCCATGGAAGAAAACCTCAAGATTTGGCCAAACTTCCAGGATGTTTTTTGCCTTTTTGAGTTCGAGAATCTTCTGAATCAGCACGATCGTCCAGGTAGGTACTCCTGCAATTGATGTCACGTTTTCGTTCATTGTCTCATTCGCCATTTTTTCGATTTTGGCTTCCCACTCACCCATCAATGCGGTTTCAAGAGATGGAGTTCGGATGAATTGTGCCCAAATCGGCAGGTTTTGCATGATGACAGCGGAAATATCCCCGGCTCGGGCTGTTCCTTCCGGGTTCATAGGATTGGTTTCAAGGGTTCCGCCAATGGTCAGGCTTTTCCCCAGGAAAACTTTTGAATCAGGATTATTGGAAAGGAAAAGAGAGATCATGTCTTTTCCGCCTTTGAAATGGCATTCCTCCAGACTTTCGGTGGTAACAGGGATGTATTTACTTCTTGAGGAGGTGGTGCCCGATGACTTGGAAAACCATTCGATGTCTGTATTCCAGATCACGTTTTGAGTTCCTTTCATCGTTTTATCGATGTAGGGTTTCAATCCTTCATAATCGCTGATAGGCACTTGTCTGGCAAAATCTTGGTAGGACCTGATTTTTGAAAAGTGGAACTCCTTACCAAACTCCGTCTTTTTTCCCGCTTCAATGAGCTGGCGAAAAATGGAGTCCTGAATAATTATCGGGTTTTGTTTGAAATTTTCGATTTGCCCCAGACGACTTTTAAAGAGCCAGGCCACAAAAGTGTTCAGCACTTCCATTAGTGAAACACCTTTCGTTTTAAAACAAAATTACTTCCCAGGTAGACTTTCCTCACCTGCTCGTCGGCAGCAAGTTCTTCAGCTGTACCTGCTTTCAAAAGGCGTCCTTCAAACATCAGGTACGCTCGGTCCGTGATAGAAAGAGTTTCGTTTACATTGTGATCGGTGATCAGAATCCCAATGTTTTTATTCTTGAGTTTGGCGACGATGGTCTGGATTTCTTCCACAGCTATCGGGTCAACTCCTGCAAAAGGTTCGTCAAGCAAGACGAATTTCGGATCCACAGCCAAAGCCCGGGCGATCTCGGTTCTTCTTCGTTCTCCTCCGGAAAGAACCATTCCCAGATTTTTCCGGACGTGGGTCAAGCTGAATTCTTCCAACAAGCTTTCGACTTTTTCCTTTTGTTCTTTCTTGGGGATTTTAGTCATCTCCAATACAGCAAGGATATTTTCTTCTACAGAAAGCTTTCGAAAAACCGAAGCTTCCTGAGCCAGATATCCGATTCCGAGTTGTGCACGCTTGTACATTGGCAACCCGGTAATGTTATTATCTTCTAAAAAGATCTTGCCTTCGTTAGGCTGAATCAGACCCACGATCATGTAAAATGAAGTCGTCTTTCCGGCGCCATTTGGTCCCAGCAAACCGACAATTTCGCCTTGCTTGACTTCAACAGAAATATCATTGACCACCCGGCGGCCTTTGTAGATTTTGACTAAGTGTTCGGCACGAAGAATCATATCAGTCAAATTTGATGTCTTTCACGTAGAGTTGCAAACTGGATTTGTCCCGGAAGAAATTTTCTCTCATCTCAGCCACAATATCGAATCGCATTTTGCCACGAAGCATGTTGACGGTCGTGAGATCCGGGTCTTTAGTACGGTCAGCCATCCCGAATCCCAAACAAATGGGAGTAGTTACCTGGCCATCCTGATTGATTTTGAAGCGTAAATGTTTGTCCTTCAATATGGTAACATCTTCTGCAAATACGTTTGAAATCCGAAAAACCGGCTCTGTATTTCCAGGCCCAAAGGGCGCCATTTGCTTCAGAATGCTGTAAAACTTGTAATTGATCTGATCCAAAAGCAGTTCATCGTCCACCTCAATTACAGGTTTGCGATGGATTTCTTCGATTCTGCTTTTTACCACTGCTTCAAATTTTAATTGAAAAGCAGGGACATTTTCCACAGGCAATGTCAAACCGGCGGCGTATTTATGCCCTCCAAACTGGTCGAGCAGGTCTGCGCATTCGGCAATCGCTTCGTAAATATCAAAGTCCACCACAGATCTCGCGCTTCCGGTTGCCTTGGAATTGGATTCCGTCAGGATGATAGTCGGCCGATAATATTTCTCAATGCAGCGGCTGGCGACGATTCCGATCACGCCTTTATGCCAGTCTTCTTTGAATAAAACCGTGGAATTCCACTCCTCCAAATTTTCACGGGCAGCGATCATTTCGAAAGCCTCTTTGGTAATGTTTTCGTCAAAATTCCTTCTGGTCAAATTGACCTCGTCTACCAGCTTTGCCCGCTCAATGGCATCTTCCAAGTCTGTTGCGATGAGTAATTCTACCGATGCTTTTGCATGTTCCAGTCGTCCGGAAGCATTGATTCTCGGTCCGATTTTGAAAACAATGTCAGAAATGCCAATCTCTTTTTCGATTTGACTTCGCAAAATCAACGCTTTTAGTCCGGCTCTGGGAGTATTATTGATCCGGTCCAACCCGTAAAAAGAAAGGATGCGATTTTCTCCGTTGATCGGAACGATGTCGGCTGCGATGCTCACCACCAATAAATCCAGGTATGCATAAAGCCCTGATTCATCCATTCCTCTCTTTTTGGCAAGCGCTTGGATGAGTTTGAACCCGACTCCGCAACCACTAAGTTCTTTGTAAGGATACTTGCAATCGTCCCGCTTTGCATCGAGGACTGCGACCGCTTCAGGCAAAAATTCCCCTGGAGTATGGTGATCGCAAATGATGAAGTCCACACCCATCTCTTTGGCGAGTTGTACTTTTTCGATTGCTTTGATACCACAATCAAGGGCTATGATCAGTTTAAAATCATTTTCGGCTGCATGACGAACTCCTCTTTCGGAGATGCCGTAGCCTTCTTTGTATCGATCGGGAATGTAAAATTCTACATGCGGATAAAACCCGGTAAGGAAACTGTAAACCAATGCGACGGCTGTGGTGCCATCTACGTCATAATCTCCATAAACCAGAATTTTCTCTTTATTCTGAATCGCTTTTTCGATCCGAGCGATTGCCAGGTCCATGTCTTTCATTAGAAATGGATCGTGCAGTTGGCTCAGGCTGGGCCTGAAGTATTCCTTTGCCTGCTCAAAACTCTCCACCCCCCGATTGATCAGCATGTTCGCCAGGGTTGGGTTCACGTTGATTTCTCTTGCGAGAGTTTCGATTGCTTTGGATGAGGTTTTTGGCTTCTGCTTCCAGACGTACTCCATGAGTTGGTTTTGGTATACTAGTTAATTTGTAGGGGTGATTTGTAAAAAGTGTTTCTTTTGAATTTGAAAAGAAACTGAAAACTTCCCGTAAGGATACTTATCCCAGGCTTTTCTGCTGTTTGTACTTTCCCCAAAAGTACGCTGGAAAGAGGAGAGCTTTGAATTTCCAGTCATTTTTCTCTTTTAGCTTCAAACTCTGATC
>VFKK01000245.1 GCA_009885605.1 Cyclobacteriaceae bacterium
AAAGCAGCGGATAATCCTCAACAGACGACGTTCGACAGTTCACAGCACGTACATTTGGACTTCAATCCTTGTTTTATTTGGTTAGTGGTAAGAAAGCGTACATACATAAAATATTTATTGAAAATAATTCCAACAGTGAATAAATAAAGAAAAAACTGCGCCTTTGCGCCTCTGCGGGAGATAAAACCTTTTAGTGCAAAGACTACTTACTCTTCAGATCGCCTCGCTTGATGGATCTAATGAATTGTGACCATGCAAACGGATCTAAAAGTCTCAATGGTCTCGGTCCATACAAATCCTGATTTTGAATCATCTGGCCCTGCTGGAACGATCTGAAATTCTCATTGCCGGATGCAGGCATTTGTTCAGCCCATCTTAGCAACATCTCTGGACTCATATTCGCCCGGCTGATGGACATAGGATCAACCACATTCATAGCGATGATCGCCTTCTTGAATTCTTCTTCAGTCGGATAAGGCATTACCTCAATTTCTGCTAAAGCAATCTCATCCACTTCCATGGTTAAAATCAAACTGATCCGATCATTTTCTACTTTATCGGGCACTTTGAAGGACTGTCTTTTCAATCCGATAAACGTAAAAACTATGCTATCACCTTCCAAAACGGGCATTGAAAAATAACCAAATCTTCCGCTGGAGGTTCCCCGGCCTTTCTTTGGAACGTATACGTTTACACCCGGCACAGCATCTGTACTATCAGAATTCAGAATAATACCTGATAATTGGATAACCTTTTTTTCACGGGTATCCTGAGCTTTCGTCAGTTGGATCGAAAAAATAAAACCCAAAAGGAAAATTAGTGCGGATCTATATAGAAATGAGTGGTTCACAAATAAATAAACTTATAGAACGGGCAATGGTTGCTAATCGGATGCGATTATACTCTAATTTCGGCTGAATTTTTTTTATCATTTGCATTAACTGAGTTAAAACTTACAAATGCGCTTAAAAAATATCAGTTTAAACTACGGGCTTCGAATTTTCAAAGCATTATCAGAAGAGCCAAGAGTTCGGATTATTCATTTGCTGATGCTGAATAAAGAACTCAGCATTTCAGATGTTGAGCATATTTTGGACTTCACCCAGACCAAAACAAGTCGTCACCTGATCTATCTCAAAAATGCCGGGTTGCTTGGAAGTCGACGGGTCGATCAATGGATGTTTTATTATATCCTGGAAGAATACATTGAAATCATTCAGCAGGTTTTCAAGTTTATACAAAAAGACCCAAGCCTCATCAAGGATCAGGAGACATACGAAATCCTGAAATCCAACCGGGAGCTTGCGATCAATAAAATTCAGAATAATCAGTACCGACGTTAATTACTCTTGAAAACTTACCAACACATCTTCTTCGATCTGGACCATACACTCTGGGATTACGACCGAAATGTAACCGAATCACTTTCAGAATTGTACGAGATTTACGAATTGCAAAACCTTGGGATTACAAGTTTCGAGCAGTTCTTTGCCTCATTCTATCACGTCAATTTCCAGCTCTGGGATTGGTACAACGTGGGGAAAATCAATAAAGAAAACCTTCGAAAGGAGCGGTTTCCGAGGATTTTCGCTCATGCCGGGGTAGTCAGTTGGACAATTCCGGCAAGTTTTGAGGAGGATTTTATGAGT
Source organism: Cyclobacteriaceae bacterium (assembly GCA_009885605.1). Taxonomy (GTDB): domain Bacteria; phylum Bacteroidota; class Bacteroidia; order Cytophagales; family Cyclobacteriaceae; genus Algoriphagus. Next base: position 1,650 of record VFKK01000245.1, read on the forward strand.
CTGACTTCTTCCAAGTCGCATGTTTTCCCTCATTCAAAAGAGATCCTGACCTACCTGAAGGAAAAGTATAAACTTCACGTCATTACAAATGGATTCAATGAATCCCAGGCAAAAAAATTGAGTTCATCCGGGCTGGATATTTATTTTGATTTGGTAGTGACTTCCGAGACTACCGGCCATAAAAAACCGGATCCAAGGATTTTCTACCACACTATGAATCAATTAAATACTCGTGCCGAGCACTGCCTGATGGTCGGGGATAATCCGGCTTCTGATATTCTCGGAGCACAACGAGCGGAGATTGATCAGGTCTTTTTCAATCCTGAAGGAAAAGAAATTGAGCTCATACCAACTTACACGATTTCACATTTGAAAGAATTAGAGTCTCTTCTTTGACAGCCTTTTGTCGCTGAAATTATCCTCCAATCCGAGGCTTTGGTTTATCTTTGGCCACCAGAATCACATAAACTCCAAATAGTATGTTAAAAGGATTTTTCAACGTGCCAGCCCCAGTTAACGAACCGGTAAAAGCATATGCTCCGGGTAGCTCCGAGAGGAAAGAATTACAAAAAGCGCTAAAAGAAGCCCGTTCAAAGCAATTAGATGTGCCGATGTATATCGGAAGTGAGGAAGTGAGAACCGGCAAAACTCGCCCGATGTCTCCTCCGCACGATCACCAGCATATCTTGGGTCATTTCCATGAAGGCGATGCTTCTCATGTGGAGCAGGCGATCGATGCTGCTTTGGGGGCAAAGTATGCCTGGGAAAATATGGCTTGGGAGCAAAGAGCGGCGATATTTCTGAAAGCGGCAGATCTGCTGGCCGGACCCTATCGCTCCAAAATTAATGCAGCTACCATGCTGGCTCAATCCAAAAATGCGATGCAGGCGGAGATCGATGCTGCTTGTGAGTTCATCGACTTCCTTCGATTCAATGTGAAATACATGACTGAAATCTATGCTCAACAGCCTCCAATTTCTGGAAACGGAGTTTGGAATCGTGTTGAGCAGCGACCGTTAGAAGGCTTTGTGTTCGCGTTGACACCGTTCAACTTCACGGCGATCGCCGGAAATCTTCCGACTTCCGCTGCCATGATGGGAAATACCATCGTTTGGAAACCGGCATATACTCAGATTTATTCTGCACAGGTGTTGATGGAAGTCTTTAGAGAAGCAGGCGTGCCTGACGGCGTGATCA
>VFKK01000263.1 GCA_009885605.1 Cyclobacteriaceae bacterium
CATTAGCTGGATCCGGATATAGAGGGTCTACAAATTCCGCTGCTGTTCCTAGCACCGCTAGAGCTCAGGCGAGAAATGAAGCAATGAATACTAATGGAACTAACAGAAGAGTAGTTTCCTCAGGTGAAAATTCCAGAGTATCGTCAAGAGATTTCAGTAATTCTCAAAACGATTATTACACTAATTCCAGGTCAAGAGTTTCTACAGGCACGACTCGAAATGTAAATTCACCTGCGGTTGACAGAGGAGCGACCACCAGGTCAAGAAGTGCAATGCCTGCTTCGAGACCATCAACAAGAGTTGGGAGCACTAACTCAAGAAGTTCTGTTGGAAACATTAATACCCCTAGCAGATCAAATTCTTCTCCTAGCTATAACAGAAGCACAAGTCCTTCTTACAACAGATCGACAAGCCCTTCTTACAATCAGAATCAAAGATCTACAAGCCCTTCTTACAATAGAAGTGTAAGTCCAAGCAGATCAAACGACAATTCACCAGGCTACAGCGCACCGAGCAGAAGTAGCTCTAGCCCGAGTTTCAGTTCTCCGAGTAGGAGTTCCGGAGGAAGCATGGGAGGTTCTTCAGGAGGCGGTGCCTCAGGAGGATCCAGAACAGGAAGGGGAAATTAATTCCCCTTTTTTTTTGTCAAACTTTGTTGACACAAAATCAACTTTTTACCGTTTACACCTTAACTAAACAAACTCTAGATGAGGCTATCAATTCTGATTTTCTCCTTATGTATTATTTCAACATCTTCTGTTTTCGCTCAAAGCGGTTATTATGAGGATGCATTTAGATTAAGCAATGTAATGCCATCAGGCTCTGCCCGAATAATGGGAGTGGGTGCTACACAATGGTCACTTGGAGGAGATGTCTCTAATATAGCAGGCAATCCTGCCGGGTTGGGCTTCTTCCGAAAATCTGAAGCGAGCTTGACAATGGGCTACACTGATTGGGGGATTGATACTCGTTTTTTAGGACAAAATAAGTCTTATAACACTACCAATTTTGCTCTGCCCAACGTTAGTGTTGTGATTGCCAAAACAAAGGATGATTATGAAAACAGTGCATTCAAAGGAGGATCATTTGGTATTGGCTATCAACGAATCGCAAATTTCAACACTGAATTTGGCTATTTCTCTGATGAATTAGGAACTTCCTCAATTATTGATTTTTACTTGCAAGACTCTTTTGGAGTTCCTGAAAACCAAATTGAAGGAAACGGCCTAACGGGACTGGCATATCTGACTTACCAGATAAACCCGGTCACTGTTGACCAAAATGGCAATACAATCGCAAATCCAGATACGTACGATTCATTTGTTTTAGGATTGCCTTTCCAAGATGAAAACGTAACTCAGCAAGGAAGTGCCAATCAAATTACTTTCAGCTATGGAGGCAATTTCAATAACAAGTTATTTCTAGGTGGATCCTTGGGAATCAGAACTTTTGATTTTACTTCCATTAAAAACTACAACGAGGAATTTGTGGATGAACCTCTGGCAAATAGTTCTTTGAGAGAAACGCTTTTTATAAATGGAGGCGGCGTAAATATCAACTTGGGTGTGATTTATAAGCCAGTTGAAACTATAAATCTTGGATTCACTTTTCAATCTCCAACATGGTATGGGGTAAATGAAGAGTACGATGCTAACGTCGTTGCTGAATATAATAACTACTTTTTCGAAGAAGAAGACGTCACCTTAGGACGCGAGGAAGCAGCTACAGATGTTATATTAAGTGCTTACAATCTGAATACCCCATTAAAAATTGGTGGTGGGGCAACGTTCTTCTTTGGGAAAAATGGATTCATTTCGGCAGATGTGGATTGGGTGGATTATTCCCAGGCAAAACTTAACTCGAATGATTTTGATGAAGGTCCGGACAACCAGGCTATCAAAAGTGTTTATTCCAGCACCTTAAATTATCGCGTCGGGGCGGAATATAAAATCAATATGCTCAGAATCAGAGGCGGATATTCCTTTTTCGGAGACCCCTATTCCAATTCAAATTACGACCGAAGCACTCAGCAAATAAGTGGTGGGTTGGGTGTAAAAGTTGGAAACCTGACAGCAGATTTTGCACTTGTTACCAGCAAATTCAATTCTCTCTATACAAGCTACCAGGTCCTTGATTCAGATGGAAATAATTTCGGTCCCCAGACTGAGATCGAAAATAATATCCTCAACGGAGTTTTGACTTTAGGTTTTAGCTTTTAAGCAGGCTGATCAACTCAGAAACTAACAACTCAGCGGAGAATTCTTCACCGCTGAGTTTTATTTTTGACTGATTGTAAAAATACTCTCTTTGAGCAAGTAAGCTTTTAAGCTTTAAGATGATTTCTCCCTGATCCAAGCCATGAAACATAGGGCGATTATGAACTTTTGACGCCCCTAATCGACCGGAAATTTCTTCAAGCGGAACATCTAAATAAACAGAAATCGCTTTTTGATTGATCAAGTCCATGTTATCATTGAAACAGGGACATCCTCCGCCCGAGGCTAAAATGAAGGATTCCTCCTTTTTTAGAATCAATTCAAGTGTTTCAGTTTCCCACATTCGAAATTTGCCTTCTCCAAAAAGGGAAAAAATTTCCGAAATCTTCATTTTATATCGTTCCTCAATAAGATGATCAAGATCGTAATATGAAAGGTTCAAAGTTGCTGCAAGACTCCTTCCGAAAGTACTTTTACCTGAGCCAGGTAGTCCGACTAAGACAACTTTGAGATCTTTGCTCATTTCATAAAAAAGTCCAAGACCTCCCCTGCTTCAGGAGTGTTGTTATGGTGGTATTTAGCCATAACTACTCCGTCTTTCAATATCATAATTCCGGGATTCGACCGCATGATTGTTTTTACAACCGTTGCGTCTGCCTGCAGTCCGGTGATTTTCCAGTTATTTTTATTCAAATAGGATTCAATTTCTTCCTGAGTTGCTGCTCCGATGAAAACCGGCGTTACAGGAGAATCCTGAAGTGAGTTCACCAATGCATTCAAATCTTCCTGATTAGCATCACTGATCTTGCTCATATTACTGGTAAGAATGATCAGCTTATTTCCTGAGAATAGTGCTTCGGATTGATCACCATCCTCATTCCAAACCGAGAAATCAGAAATTTTTGGAAGAGCGTCAGGATTTTTAAGGATCATCTCAACAAATTCAAGACTTTCATCTGCCGGATACTGATCAAAAGAGACCAATTCAGTCCCTTTTTTCATCACATAAGTGTACTCCAAAGGAGCTGAAGGTTGCATATTCTGAGGGATGTTTACTCCCACTTTATATGCTCGGAAATCAATAAATGGCAAGTTTTGGATTGCTGTTATGGCTATGGAAACCGATGTTATGAAAATCACCCAGACAGAAATCTGTTTCCAATAGGCGGAGGTTTTGGGAAGATCTGCCTGAAATAGAAACAGAATCGAAATGAAAACGAGTAAAATTAAATCCTTATAAAACGATTCCCAAGGAGTCAATTTAATTGCATCACCAAAGCATCCACAGTCAGTTACTTTATTGAAATAGGCGGAATAGAATGTCAGGAAGGTGAAAAACAAAATCATCAATGCCAAGGACCAGACGGTGAACCGGCTCTTAACTCCCAGAATAAGCATTACGCCCAGGACTATCTCCACTACAACCAGAAAAACAGCTATATAGAGGGCAAAAGGCTTCAGGTAATAAAAAAAACCTGCGATATCATTGGAAAATACGTCAAAATATTCCTCCAGTTTGATGGCGGTTCCTACAGGGTCATTGACTTTAATCAGGCCTGAGAAAATAAACAAACCGCCTACAAGTATTCGCAGCGTCCAGAGCAATCCGTCTTTAATCATTTGTTTTAATTTTGATCATACAAAAAACAGCATAATTGATCATATCCTGATAATTGGCCTCGATACCTTCAGAGACAAGAGTTTTACCCTGATTGTCTTCAATTTGCTTTACCCGCAAAAGCTTCATCAGGACAATATCGGTGATAGAACTAACCCGCATTTCTCTCCAGGCCTCTCCATAATCGTGGTTTTTCTGTTCTAAAAGTCCTTTAGTATCTGCCACCCACTTATCGTAAACTGGCTCCAATTCCTCATACGGAATCTCCAGTCTTTCATCTTTTGAAAAGCTGATTTGCAATAAAGCAATCAGACAATAATTGATTATTCCGATAAATTCATCATCGATCGGATCATCTACCTTTTGACTTCCTTTTTCTTGAATGGAGCGAATTCTCTGCGCCTTGATAAAAATCTGATCTGTGATCGAAGGAAGTCGAAGAATCCTCCAAGCTGTCCCATAATCGAGAGTTTTCTTACGAAAAAGTTCTTTACAACGGTTGATAACTTGCGTATATTCGATACTCGTCTGCGTTTCCAAAGTTTACTTGTTTAATGATTCCTGCATCGAATCCATCTTCTGAAATCGAAGATAAATTATTTCCCCTAAAATATACACTCCAAATTAAAGGACGGTTTGTTTGCCTGAACAGCCCTCAAATCATGGGGATTCTAAATCTGACCCCAGATTCTTTTTTTGGAGGTAGTCGCGTTAAGACATCCGGAAAAGAATTGATCGATCGGGTCACAAAAATGGTTTCAGAGGGAGCTGATATCCTGGATCTGGGAGGCTACAGCACCAGACCGGGTGCTGCTGAAGTGACTGTCGAGGAAGAAATACAGCGAGTCATCCCGGCAATTGAGTGGATAAGTGAAGCTTTCCCCTCAATCTTGATTTCGGTGGACACCTTTCGATCCAAAGTTGCGGAGGCAGCCGTACATAGTGGTGCACATTTGGTCAACGATATTTCAGCCGGAACTCTGGATTCAAAGATGTTGGAAACAGTCGGAAAACTGGAAATTCCATACATAGCGATGCATATGCGTGGAAATCCACAAACAATGCAGAAACAAACCAACTATTCCGATATATTAGTTGAGTTGCTGAACTATTTCGAAGAGAAAACAGCCCTTTGCAGAAAGTTTGGCATTAAAGATGTAATTATCGATCCTGGCTTTGGCTTTGCCAAAACGGTTGATCAGAATTATTGGCTTCTTCAAAATCTGAAATATTTTCAGGCTTTATCTTTACCAATTTTAGTGGGTATTTCTCGTAAATCTATGATCTACAAGACCCTCGGAGTGAGCCCTGAAGAGGCATTAAACGGAAGTACTGCTCTTCATATGTTTGCACTAACAAAAGGCGCCAACATCCTGAGAGTACATGACGTAAAAGAAGCTAAAGAAACTTTGACATTATTCAATAAATTATACCCTTGAGTCTACTATTTAAAATAGGATTTTTAGACATCACCATCGTCAATATGATCGATATTGCGTTGGTGGCTGCCCTATTGTATCAAGTATATAAGCTGCTTAAAGGAAGTGTCGCGATCAAGATCTTTCTTGGATTTCTTTCGATATACCTGATTTATTTGCTTGTGAGAGCTATCAGAATGGAGTTGCTTTCAGCAATTTTGGGCCAGTTTATGGGTGTAGGCGTCATAGCCGCTATCATCATTTTTGCCCCTGAGATCAGAAAGTTTTTACTCCTGATAGGCAGATCTTCTTTCTTGTCCGATGACAATGCCTGGAAAGATTTCTTATTCTTCTGGCGAAAAAAAGAAAACTCAGCTTTCAACATAAGCCCGATTATCGATGCATCTAAAACCCTTGCAGGAAGCAATACAGGTGCATTAATTGTGATTTCCAGTAGCACGGGTTTAAAATTTTACGCAGAAAGCGGTGACCTTCTGGATGCCGAACTCTCCAAGCGATTGCTAATTTCTATTTTCAATAAATATAGTCCGCTTCACGATGGTGCTGTGATCATTCATAAAGGCCGGATAAAAGCTGCCCGTTGCATCTTACCTGTGACAGAGCGGGAAGTTCCGGCTCAATTTGGACTTAGACACCGGGCAGGAATAGGAATGTCAGAAGCGACAGATGCCTTAATTTTAATGGTGTCAGAAGAAACCGGCCAGGTCTCGATGGCAAAAAATGGTAAGATTCTTCATAACATGTCTTTTCAGGAGGTAAGGGAAACAATCAATGATTACCTGAACAATGAGGATGTAGACACCAGATTTGAAGATCTGGAGGCTTACGAAACCAAAAAGAAACGCAAACTGGCGATGACCAGTAAGACAACTTAAAAGTTACCCAATCTATTTTTCGGTTAATAAATCAATCTTTTTAATCAAGCAAAAACCGACAAGGTATCCCTGTCGGTTTTTGCTTTTTGGTAAAATTAAATTTGAATGATAACAAACTGATCACTGATTTATTTCAAAACTCCCAGTTCCTTTCCCACTTCTATAAATGCAGCAATAGCTGTATCAAG
>VFKK01000170.1 GCA_009885605.1 Cyclobacteriaceae bacterium
AAGGGATTTTTCACATCCTCTTCAATATGCTTTTCCTGTATTGGTTTGGGCTTTTAATCCACGAAAATCTCGGCAGCAGAAAACTGGCAAATCTTTACATACTGGGCGGATTGTTCGGCGCTTTGTTTTATGTGATCATTTACAATCTGGCTCCTTATTTCAGCAATTCGGTCGATTCTTCTCTGATGCTCGGAGCGAGTGCAGGCGTTTTTGCAGTCGTAGTAGGTGCCGCGACACTCACTCCAAACACAACATTTTTCCTGATTCTTCTGGGTCCTGTCCGGATCAAATACATCGCTATTTTCTATGTGATTCTTTCCTTTGCCAACTCAATCGGTGCGAATGCAGGTGGGGAATTAGCTCACTTGGGAGGCGCACTTTTAGGTTTCTTGTATATCACTCAGCTTCGAAGAGGAATTGATCTGGGCATTCCCGTCCAGAAAGTCGGGATCTTCTTCGAAAACCTCAGATCAGGAAGACGAAGTAATGTGAAGGTATCGTACCGGAAAGAGAAAACTACCGGAGGAGGCTTCGGCTCGTTTGGTTCTTCTTCTTCAAAAATGGCAACCCCTGCTCCCAAATCGGATATCGCTACACAGGAAGAAATAGATCGGATCCTGGACAAAATCGCCGACCGTGGCTACGAAGCCCTGAACAAAGAGGAAAAAAGGAAGCTTTTTGAGTTTTCGAAAAAGTAGGAAGCTTTGAATTCATAAGGGTGAAAGCTAAAAGTTCTGTCTGGTAGTCTCTGAAAGATTCAAATGGGTGTGCCTTTGCTCCATTTAGAGAGATTTTTGTGACCTATGCGGTTATAAAAAAAAGCCCAGCTTCAGTAGAAGAAGGCCAATTGAAACAAACAACTTTGCGCTCTCCCCACCTTCGCGGTGAATAATTTTTCCGGAAATTTATAACGGAAAAGCCAGCCCGATTCTAAATCCTCCATCCTGAGGATTCTGACTCTGAAATTTCAGCTCGGTGCTCAATCCAACCCAATCCGTTAAGCGGATATAAGCTCCTACGCCCATATTGGCACCAACATAATTTCTTCTTGTTCCGGCTCCATCAGGCTGCGTATTTTCCCAGTTTTGACTGTACCCGGCCATAAAATACAATTGCGAAGACCCACTCGAAACATAGTAACGAAAATCAAAACTGAAATTACTGCCTTTTCCCACCTCCGGAAAAAGCTTGGTATAACTCGGCATTATCGCAAATTTCTCTGCAAAAAAATACTCGATTCCCGCACCTGTCCCAAAATTCTCATAGCGCAAACCATACGTACCAAATGCATGAATTCGTGCATCGCCCTGAGATTGGGTCTGTCCCCATGCTGGGAGGGAAAGTAGAAAACCCAAACAAAAGATCCCAAAAACTTTTTTCATTCTGATCGATTTATAATTCGTGAAGAAATTAGGAGGCTTTGAGGAGGAATGCAAACTCTTACTCTAAAATGCGAACCAATCGACCCAATCTTCCTTCGGTGTCCATTCCTTCCAGAATCAGCAATTGTCTTTTGGCCACATCGGTATTGAAGTAATCCAGGCTTACAGCACCATTTGCGTCTGTCTTCACCAAAGGGTTCCAGTAAATAGTGGCTCGTTTGTCAGTAGCTGCTGTTGCAATATTTTTTGTATCGTATTTCGGCTGATAGAATTCTCGCGGTACAGAATATCCACCGTATCGGGTGACGAGAGTTCCTCCAACACTTACCGAAACGCCCGCTCCTGTTTTGGTGTACACCGCAATCACACCATTCGCTCCCTGAGCACCGAAAATGGCTGTTTTGGCAGGATCTTTAAATACGTCCACATTTGCCACATCTCTTGGATTCACCTGCAATAATGTAGCCGCTTCCACTGGGATATTATCGAGTAAATACAACGGCTGAGTGCCCGAACCCAAAGAACCAACTCCTCGAATTGTCACGTTCACATCTAAGCCAGAGACAAAAACCTGAACGCCGGAAACTCTGCCCTGTATCAATTGGAAAACATTGGTAAAACCCACCGAGGCTGGGATTTTTTCTGGATCAATTGTCACGTCACCTGCTCCGTAGATCTTCTTGATTTCTTCCTCTTCTTTTTCGATCGTTTGAGCTTCCACTGTCACACCCTCCAGATCCATCACATCCTGACCTTCATTTAGCTGTTTCATGAAATTTCGTTCCTGATAGGTCGCCACTAACCCTTCCGGCCAGGATATTTTATTTGGGTATTTCCCATGAAGACTGTTGAAAACTGACTTTGGTTGCTCCACAGCCACATTGATGAAATTTCTTAGCCGATCATCTTGAGCAGTAATTGTAACCTGGGCAGAATCCAGGTAATACATATCCCTGAAAATAAATCGCCCGTTTGGACCGTATTCCGAACTCACGATTTCTACTCCTTCCCCGACTAAAGCAGTGATTTTTCCTCCGCCAAGTCCCTTTTTGGTATCTTCCTGATCAGTTACCTGACCCTCGATATTGATTCCTCGCTCGATGAAATGCTCCACTTTCGGCAATTCTCCTGTCAAAACCTGGGTCCAATCAAACCTTCTCCAGCCATGAGTCAACATTACAAGATCCAGTTCTTCCTGTGTCGTCGATTCCAAATCTTTGAAATAATGTCCCGGATGGTAGATTGATCCATTCAGATCCGAAGTCATCAAAAGGCTGGAAAAAATATCTCCGGCGCTTAAAGTCTCATCCTCAACCTGATCCGCATCGACTATTGAAACCGAAAAACTTCCGGGAGAGGCCTGACCATCAGCCGAGCTTTTTAATTGGAGATTCAATTTCTCACGAACCGAAATAGCTCCTATTTGAGAAAGATCCAATTCCAATCGATCTTCTTTTTGGAAGAAAAGCAATCGCTCCAAAAGGGGCTTTCCATCCCCGCTGAAAACTGTGATTTGATTGATTCCTGAAATGAAGTTTTCCTTTGGAATCCTAACGCCCCAAACTCCATTTGACAAGGCGCCCTGAATCATGTAATTGATGATTCCTCTGGTCTGAGAAACCAGCAAAAGCGAATTAGGCTCGTAGTTTCCCTGGACAAAAGCAGTGATATAGCTTGCAGCGGGATTATTCACCACCTGCAAAACCAAGCCACCAACATCTGCTTTTGGGAGCACGATCGTTCTTTCCTGATTGGTTCCGACTGCTTTGATTTTTGCCTGATAGTCGGGTTTTTCGGGAATGATTTCAAATTTGCCGAGTCCTCCAAAATTACTTTGAAAGCTGATCCCTGATCCATCAACGATTTCTCCCTGAATTTCCGCAGGCATTCCATCCGGGTAAACTCCCCGGAAAGCCATCTTTGATTTTTTGCCAATTACCCAATGTCCTCCTTCCGGCAGAAACTGGATATCGGCAAGGTTCAAACTATAAGGCAAGCGGACTTTTTGAGTGACGGAATAATTCTCATTTTCGAGGTAAATCAATTCAAGACTTTGGCTTAAATATGATTTCTCGGGAATAGAAAAAGTGAAACTCACCTGTCCTTGAGCATTCAAGGCAAGATCTTGGGAATACAATTCCTCTTCTCCTCCCTTAGCTTTGATTTCAATATTTTTATTAGCGAGAGGATTTCCTTTGCTGTCGATGGCTGTCAAATCAGCCCGGTAGGTAGTTTTTCCTCCGGAAGAACTGATCTCATTGAATTTGATTTCCGGAAGGAAAGAACCACCTGCTCCATCCACCACGGAGATATCTTTTGTGAAAAAGTACTCTTCCCCAAAGTTTCTCATCCAGGCAGAATAGGCCTTGATGCGATAAGTTCCGGGTTTGCCAAAAGCAGGAATTTGAAAATCTCCCTGTCCCCTGCCAGTTTCAAGGCGAACAATCCTCTGCTCCAGCAACAATCCGTCTCCATCGAACAAATCAACATACATAGTCAAACTCAAGGGGGAGGGAATCTGAACACTGCCCGCCGTGAGGTACGCACTAAACCATAAATCCTCACCCAAGGTATACGTATGCTTATCGAGGTGGAGATAGGCTTTTTCTACGGGGTATTCTTTCTGATAGGTATCAAAATAAGCCTGGATTTTGGTAGGTAACTCATTTTGAGCTTTTGCAAAATTTGAAAAAATGAATGCTACTGACGCTAATACAAGTCTCAAAAAGGATTTTTTCATAAATAAATAGTTGGCTAAACACTAATAATACGGCTAATAAAACTAATTATTTGTTATATAAAAACTAAAAAAATGTTAAAGAGCTGTCAGCTGAGCTACTTCATTTTTATTGGCAAGCTGACCACAAGCGGCATCGATGTCCTGACCTCGAGATCTTCTCACTTTGGCTACGATTCCCTGATTTTCCAGGATACGCACATACATTTCAACTGCTTCCGGTTTTGCCTGACGGAATTCTCCCTCGTCGATCGGGTTGTACTGAATGATATTTACTTTGGAAGGGATTATTTTGCAGAATTTGGCAAGGGCACGGGCATGTCGCTCATCGTCGTTGATTCCATCCCAGATCACGTATTCGTAAGTGACTTGGCGTTTGGTCTTGTCGTACCAATATTTCAAAGCCTCTCCAAGTTCTTCCACAGGATTGGTGTCGTTGATGGGCATCAGGCGTGAGCGAGTCTCGTTGATTGCAGAGTGCAACGAAACGGCGAGGTTAAATTTCACCCCGTCATCCGCCATTTTTCGGATCATTTTCGTGATCCCAACTGTCGAAAGTGTAATTCGTCGAGCGGCCATTCCCAGTCCTTCCGGCGAAGTGATTTTGTCAATCGCTTCGATCACGTTGGCATAGTTCAGCAGAGGTTCACCCATTCCCATGAATACGATATTGGTCAGCGGGCGCTGGAAGTACGTTTCTGCTTCTTCTTTGATCGCGACAACCTGATCGTAGATCTCATCCGGATTGAGGTTTCTCATGCGCTTCAGTCTTGCTGTTGCGCAAAAATTACAATCCAGACTGCAACCTACTTGGGAAGAAACACAGGCAGTAATTCGCTTAGAAGTCGGGATGAGAACTGATTCCACGATTTTCTGATCGAAAAGCTTCACGGCATTTTTGATCGTGCCGTCGGTGGAATGCTGCATCAGGTCAACCTGAATATGATTGATGACAAAATGGGTTTTAAGCAATTCCCGTGTGGAAAGGGAAATATTGCTCATCTCATCGAAGTTCTTCAGAGATTTGTTCCAAAGCCATTCATAGACCTGCTTGGCCCTGAATTTTTTATCCCCATGAGCCAGGAAAAACTCCTCCAACTCCGGTAAGCTTAGCTTTCGAACGTCTTTTTTCTGCACTTCTTCCATTTTGCAAAGGTATCGATTTGGAATGTAGAATCTGTGGAGCGGTTGAAAAGTTCAAAGCGTGAGAGAATATCCCTGTCAAAATACTCGGAAAAACCACATGCTTTTACCTGGTTCTAAGAACTTTGACAACTATTCCTTCCACTTAAACGCCTTCTCATCAATCGCCCGCATGGTGCAAAGCACTCCGTCCAAATGATCGTATTCATGCTGAATGAGTTCGGAGATCGCACCGGAAACCTGCCAGGATTGAGGCTTCCAGTTTTCATCGTGGTAATGAAGCGTAAGCGATTCGTGCCTTTTCACTTTCACCAGCAGATTGGGAAAGCTCATGCAATCGTCCCAAAGCTCAAATTTTTCATCGCTCAGGTCATTCAACTCGGGATTCAAAATGATGTAAGGCCGATCCAGATTCAGGTAAAACATCCGCTTCATAATCCCCAACTGAGGCGCGGCTATACCTCTTCCAAACTGGTAAACGCGACGGATATCTTCCATGGCTTCATGCAGCTGCTGCACCCAATCCGGAACCAGCGTTAGTTCGGATTGGAGGACAGGCTCACACATTTCATAGAGTCTTGGATCACCAAGTTTGAGGATATCATGGATGGTTTTCATGATTTAAAAATTAAGATATGGTATTCGAGATATTCTTCGGGAAATATACTCCGTGAGATAGGCTTTGCGAAATACAATTGAAATAAACCTCTTACGGTCGGTAAGTTAAATTGAGATATGCTACGCGAAATAGGCTTTGCGAGATAGGCTGTGCAAGGTATCTTGGCTTAAGCCATATCTTAATATTATCTGCTTAGCTATCTTTTTTGAAATATGCTTACCTATCTTTTTTGAAATCTGTACAGCAATCTTTTAAGAATTGAATTCCAGAAGTCTTTTCTGCAATGGATTCCTTACTTTTGCGGCATGAATTACCTTTCGGTTGAAAATCTAAGCAAAGCTTTCGGAGAGCGCAAGCTATTTTCCAATATATCTTTCGGCATTTCGCAGGGGCAAAAGATCGCTCTTGTAGGCATCAATGGCGCCGGCAAATCCACCCTGATGAAGATCATCATGGGACTGGAAATCCCTGATACCGGGCAAGTTGCTGTCAACCAATCGGTGAAAGTGGCCTATGTCCACCAAAATCCGGTTTTTGAAGGTTCCCTCACGATCTACCAAACCATCTTCGATCAAAGTAATAGCGAGATTCTGCAGGTAATTCAGGATTATCACAAGGCAATTATTGATTCAGAAAATGGCATCGACAACTCAGACAAGATGCAGGTTTTGTTTGAAAAAATGGATGCTTTTCAGGCTTGGGATTTTGAATACCAAGTGAAGGAAGTGCTTGGAAAATTGGGTCTTCCGGACACAGAGATTCCCGTTGGAAGCCTGAGTGGCGGCCAGCGCAAGCGGGTGGCTTTGGCGAAAGCCATTTTGGAAAAACCTGATTTGCTCTTACTCGATGAGCCTACCAACCACCTGGATCTCGAAACGATCGAATGGCTCGAAGAGTATTTGGCCAAAGCCAATCTGGCACTTTTCATGGTGACACACGATAGGTATTTCCTCGAGAAAGTCACCAACGAAATCCTCGAACTCGATCAGGGCAAAATCCATCGTTACCAAGGCAATTACGGTTACTTCCTCGACAAAAAGGACGAGCGAATGGACAACGAAGCCACCGAATTGGAAAAGGCGAAAAGCCTTTACAAGAAAGAGCTGGACTGGATTCGTCGCCAACCAAAAGCCCGAAGCACCAAAGCAAAATACCGCGTGGATGCTTTCGAAGAGACAAAAGAAAAAGCTTCTCAGAAGCGGGAAGACCGGGATATCGAACTTCAGGTCAGCGCTCAGAGACTTGGAAATAAAATCATAGAAATAGACCGAATCAGTAAAGCCTACGGGGACAAAAACCTTGTGGACGATTTTTCTTATGTCTTCAAAAAGAAAGATCGCGTCGGAATAATCGGACCAAACGGAGCCGGAAAGACTACTTTTTTAAATATGATCACGGGGCAATTGGATCCAGATAAAGGAAAGATCTCCATCGGTCAGACTACTGCTTTCGGCTATTACAAACAGGAAGAAAGCAGCTTTGACGAGAGCAAGAAATTGATCGATATCGTGAAGGAAGTGGCTGAAGTAGTCGTGCTGGATAAAGGCCAGACGATCACCGTGAGTCAATTTTTGACTCAGTTTGGTTTCCCTCCCAAGCAGCAACATACTCCTATCGAGAAACTCAGTGGTGGTGAGCGCAGACGCCTGCAACTGCTGATGGTTCTGATCAAAAATCCAAACTTCCTGATTCTCGATGAACCTACGAATGATCTGGATCTGATGACTCTGAATACGTTGGAGGAATTTTTGGATACATTCCCAGGCTGTCTGATCATCGTATCCCACGATCGTTACTTCATGGACCGATTGGT
>VFKK01000280.1 GCA_009885605.1 Cyclobacteriaceae bacterium
GTTTCGTATCCGACAAAATCCTTGTCCTGCATACGCTTGAGCAAAGTGGAAACTGTCGTTGCTGCTGGCTTTGGCTCAGGGTATGCTTCCAGCAAGTCTTTCATGAAGGCTTTTTTCAGCCTCCATACGTAATGCATCAGTTCTTCTTCGGTCCTGGAGAGTTTCATTTTGAGGCCTTTATCATCTACTCTACAAATGTAGAAGAGAAAATCATTTCTACAAGTGTAGAATCAAATTTTTCAAAAAAAAATTCTGAAGCCTTTTCCCCCTCCCATGAATCTTAGAAGTATGGAATGCCCAAATTAAATTGTCTTTGTAACTGGCTATCAATATCCTAATTCCCAGAAAAATTATTCTTCTGCTTTGAACTGAAAAAAAATACTCTCAAAACTTCAAACAGAAGGCTGCCTTTTGGACTTAAGTCGATGGAAATTGATAATTTCGACGCACCTCAAGAGAAAGAGTATGGTACATGTCAGCTGAACAAACAAGATTACAAGAAGATAAAGAGTGCAAAAAACATTGGAAGAAGTGGGGTCCATACCTGACAGAAAGACAATGGGGAACTGTACGGGAGGACTATAGCCCTGATGGGGCAGCCTGGGAAAATGTCACCCATAGCGACGCCCGCAGTAAAGCTTACCGATGGGGTGAGGAGGGAATTGCGGGAATATCCGATTACAAGCAGAAACTTTGTCTTGGCTGGGCTTTTTGGAACGGGAAAGATCCATTCATCAAAGAAAGACTTTTTGGACTAACGGGTAACCAAGGCAACCACGGCGAGGATGTAAAGGAGATCTATTATTACCTGGATTCCACTCCGACTCACAGCTACATGAAGATGCTTTACAAGTATCCTCAGACCGAATTTCCTTACGAAAAACTTGTCAATGAAAACAAAAAGGCGGGGAAGCTGAATCCGGAATATGAAATCATGGATACAGGCATCTTCGATGAAGATCGCTATTTCGACATTTTCATAGAATATGCTAAGAACGATTTTGAGGATATCGTCGCCAAAGCCACCATACACAACAGGGGACCTGAGGATGCTGATATTTGGGTGATGCCCACTTTATGGTTTCGCAAAACCTGGTTTACAGGTCATGAGCCTTTCATGCCGAGGCTGAGTAAGACAAATGAAAATTCGATTAAAGCGTTTAGTCCAAAGTCAGGGAATTTTACGATTAATTTCTGTGGGGAACCCGAATTGAAGTTTTGTGACAATGAAACCAATCAACAGCGTCTCTACAATATTCCAAACGAGAAAAAATTCCTGAAAGACGCCATCAACGATTATATCGTCAATGGTGATTCCACACATATCAATCCGGCAAATTTCGGGACGAAAGCCGCCGCTATTTACAAAATCACCATTCCGGCAGGAGAAAGCAGGGAAGTGACTTTGAGAATGCAGCACCAGGTGACTGAAGATCCATTGGAGCTCTGCGACGAATGCATGAATCTGCGAAGAATTGAAGCAGATGAGTTTTATCAAACTATTCAAGATCGGATTACAGATCCGGATTTGGTGAGGATTCAGCGTCAGGCCTTTGCAGGCATGATGTGGTCAAAGCAATTCTACTACTACGATGTGGAGCGTTGGCTGGAAGGAGATCCGGGTAGATATTCTCCTCCTGTTTCCAGGAAAAAGGGTAGAAATAGCAAGTGGGTTCACCTGCAGAATTACGACATCATTTCGATGCCTGATAAGTGGGAATATCCCTGGTATGCGGCATGGGACCTGGCTTTTCACTGTATCCCGATTTCAAGGCTCGATCCGGAATTTGCAAAAGACCAACTTTTGCTTTTGCTAAGTGAATGGTACATGCATCCCAATGGACAAATCCCAGCATACGAATGGAATTTTTCGGATGTGAATCCACCCGTGCTTGCGTATGCAGTGCAGCGCGTGTACCAGATCGACAAAAAAGCGAATGGAGGAAAAGGTGATCAGGAGTTTCTGGAGAGAGCCTTGCACAAACTCATGCTCAATTTTACCTGGTGGGTCAATCAGAAGGATAGTGACGGGAAGAACATTTTCGAGGGAGGATTCCTTGGACTGGATAATATATCACTTTTCGACCGCAGCCATGCAAAGCACTATCAAGGGAAACTGGAGCAAGCTGACGGTACCTCCTGGATGGCAATGTTCTCTCTGAACATGCTGAGAATGTCTCTCGATTTGTGTGAGTTCAATAAAGTCTATCAGTTTACGGCGACGAAGTTTTTGGAGCACTTCCTGTACATCGCCGGAGCTATGAGTAATATTTCCAATGAGCACATTTCTCTTTGGGACGACGAAGACAATTTCTTCTACGATGTCTTTCACTTGCAGGGAAAAGAGCCAAACAAAATGAAAGTGCGCTCGATAGTAGGAATTATTCCTTTTTTTGCGGTGGAGCCGATTCCGGAATACATGTTTGAAAACCTGCCGGAATTTAAAAAGAGACTGGAGTTTTTTCTTCGGGAAAAGCCAAAACTTGCAGCGTTGGTTTCGAGTTGGATTCAGCCGGGGTATGACAAACGAAGGCTATTCTCGCTTTTAAGAGGTCACCGAATGAAAAGCGTTTTGCATAAAATGCTTGATTCGGAAGAGTTTCTCAGCGATTTTGGAATCCGATCTTTGTCCAAATACCACGAAAAGAACCCATATACGATGAGGATTAATGGAGATTCTTTTTCCATTAAATACACTCCCGGTGAATCCGACATGCAGATGTTTGGAGGAAATTCAAACTGGAGAGGTCCGATTTGGTTTCCGATTAATTATCTGATCATTGAATCCCTGAAGAAGTTTGACTTCTATTATGGAGGTGATTTCTCAATTGAATATCCGACAGGTTCTGGCAATTATCTGACTATGGATATCATTGCCAAGGAGCTTTCGCTTCGCTGCATGAAGATCTTTATGCGAGATGAAAATGGTCACAGACCTGTTTTTGGCAGGAACAAGAAATTTCAGGAAGATCCACACTTCAAGGATTACATCCTTTTTTATGAGTATTTCCACGGAGATTCAGGACAGGGTCTTGGTGCTTCCCATCAGACAGGGTGGACAGGATTGGTCTCAGAGATGATACATAAGTTTTATAAAAACGACGAACAGGTAGCCAATGCTTCTACCCTATTTAGAAGCTAATCGGATAGAAGCCGGCTGCGATGAAGTAGGCCGGGGTTGCCTCGCCGGACCAGTCGTAGCGGCAGCGGTGATTTTGCCTTCTGATTATTCCAATAAGTGGATCAATGATTCGAAAAAACTCGGAAAAAATCAGAGGGAAAATCTAATCGAAGAAATAAAAGGAAATGCCATTTCCTGGCAAATTGCGGAAGCAACAGTCGAAGAAATCGACGAAATCAACATCGCAAATGCCTCCTTTTTGGCGATGAAAAGAGCGATTTTGGGACTTCAAATATCTCCGGAGCATTTGCTAATTGATGGCAATCGCTGGAAGTCAGATTTGCAATTACCTTTTACCTGCGTGATCAAGGGAGATGGGAAATACAGCAGCATCGCTGCTGCATCAATTCTTGCAAAAGTCTATCGGGATGAATTGATGGGAAAACTTGCTGATGAATTTCCTCATTATGGTTGGGAGAGAAATGCAGGCTACCCAACTGAATTACACCGCCAAGGGATCAAACAAACCGGATCCTGCATCTGGCATCGAAAAAGCTTTCAGTTGCTGCCTGTTCAATTGGAATTTGAACTCTAGTCCTTTTTCGGAGCTTTAATTCTTTCGAAAACAAATTTTCCAACATTTCCGCCTTGGATTATCGGCTCAATCACCAATCTATCCGGCTCCAGTTCAAGAATTTTTGCCTTTTTGATCTGATTTCCATCATTTATGCTCAGCACATTATCTGCGGACACTTCAATTTTCGCCTTTTTTTGCACTATAATTTGATTCACAAAATCAGTGAAATAGAGGCTGTCCGCAGAGATGAATTGATAAACGGTACTTTCTAATCTATAATTGATTTTAGCTTCCATGTTGGATTTCATCGTCTCATCTGCCTCTCGGTATTGGGGAGAGTTCCTGACTTTTTCCACCCCATCAAAATGAACCAACTGCCACTTCCCGATAAGGGATTGGGAATGGCCCGGATTCCACGTGAATGCTAAAGAGAAAATCAGAATCGCGATCAGAGAAAATTTCATGTTCTGCAATAGACAATTATTTTGCCAGAAAATATCACCCAAACCCTAAACCTTGCCGACCAACTAATTAAGAGATGATTCTGCTCGAAATAAAGGGTAACCACTGCTCCGCTTGCCTTTCAGCGTATTCGGACAAAAAATAGGAAAGGGACGGTTTGAATGGCTCCTTTCTAAGGATGAAACCTGCCTGTTCGGGAGTTTTATCACCTTTGTTTACATTACATCTGTTGCAGGCTGTGACCAGATTTGTCCAGGAGGTTTTGCCTCCTTTGGATCTTGGAATCACGTGGTCTATGGTCAGGTGACGCCTGCTTCCGCAATATTGGCATTCTCCCCCATCCCTTCGGAAAAGATTTACACGATTGAGAAGGACACCACGATAAGGAATATTTTTATAATGATTCAGACGGATGACTGCAGGATATTCAAAGCTCCGGCTGACAGTTCTGATCTCTAAAAGTTCGTAAGTGGAAAGACAATTGGCTTTGTCTAGGAGTAATAAAACAATAGCTTTTTGGGGCGACACCACTGCCACCGGAGAATGATCTAAATTCAGAACTAAAACCCTCTTTTCCATAACTTATCCGACTATTGATCTTGTCTCCAAAACGGCCTGTAAACCCATATTGTTTTTGATAAATTTCGCCCATTCATCAAGGTCTGTCACACGCATTCGATTATCCATCCAGAGCACTTCTTCTTCTCCCAAAAAGAATGCATAATAAGAATCATGTGTTTCTAGTAGCCTGAAAATAAGTAAATCGCCCGGTAAAATCTCTTCCATATCGATTGTTCTTCCGGGAATTTTTTGAGAATTCAAGCTGTATCCGGCCATGGTAACAATAAGCTCAAATCCTTGCTTTTCGTCAAGTCCAAAAATACTCCTGCCACCAGCCAAATATGGCGCATTGATGTATTTCAAAGCAATTTCAATAAGTTGGTCCCGATCGGCTTTGATGGCGTGGCTTCTGACCGAACCCGTAAATCCAATATTGTCCTGCCAGTTGAAAAGCTCGATTTCAGAAAAATGAAGTCTGCTTCCCGGTAGAAGATAGAGGTTGGTTCCGAGGTATTCTATTGCCGCGATCGGGCTGATGACAACCTGATAATCCTGATTGAGAAACCTTTGATAATCTGATTGGGGGATGTTTTTGAGGGATTTGGAAGATATCCATCCAGAAATCCCGGTATCCTCATGGTAAATTTTGTACCAGTTTTGGTCCGCAGTAAGGGCATTAACCTGATAGCATTCTCCAAAAAGCAGTTGGGAAACTAAGGCTGAGTCAACTGTGGGCCTTCGATAAAGTGGAAGAATTGTTTGTCTGCATATTCCAAAAACATCAATTAAAGGCAATTCTCTGGAGTTCTCTTTTCGCATCTTTTTCCTTCAGGTCCTGTCGTTTATCATGAATCTTTTTTCCTCGGCCCAGTGCAATTTCCATTTTTGCCAGACCTCGGTCATTGATAAATATACGAACAGGAATGATCGTAAGCCCTTTTTCCTGAGACTTAGTTTGAAGCTTTTCGAGTTCTCTTTTGCTTAAAAGCAACTTTCTGTCACGGACTGCTTCGTGATTGAAACTTGCAGCCATGGAGTAAGGGGCAATATGCATTTGACGGACATAAAGCTCTCTGTCCATAAAGAAGCAAAAGGATTCCGTCAGGGAAACTTTTGCTTCGCGTAGAGATTTGATTTCCGTGCCTTTCAGCACCATTCCGCAGACGTATGTATCAATGAATTCAAATTGAAAGCTTGCTTTCTTATTCCTGATATTGATGACTTTGTCAAACTTGTTCGGCTTAGCCATTCTAAATTTTCATTTTGGCCAAAGGAGTGACATCCATGGAGGAGAATTCACCCTTTTGATATTTGTAATGGGCTGCCATGGCAATCATGGCGGCATTGTCTGTACAGTATTCGAATTTTGGGACGTACAGGTTCCATCCTTTTTTCGCCGCCAATTCTTTGAGCGTGTTTCGCAGTCCTGAGTTTGCAGAAACCCCGCCAGCAATCGCGATTTCTTTCAGTCCATATTGATTCACTGCCTCTTTCAACTTGATCAGCAGCATCTCAATCAGTGAGTATTGGATGCTTGCACAAAGATCGGGTAAGTTTTCCTCAATAAATTGAGGATTTACCTTCAATTGATCCCTGAGAAAGTATAAAACCGCAGTCTTGATCCCACTAAAAGAATAATTCAGTGCAGGCATTCGGGTTATAGGAAACTGAAATGCTCTGGGATTCCCCTGAGCGGCATATTTATCGATTAAAGGTCCGCCCGGATATGGCAAACCAAGCAATTTTGCCGTCTTGTCAAAAGCCTCCCCTACCGCATCATCCTGAGTTTCCCCGATCACTTCCATCTCCAAATGGTCTTTGACCAAAACCAATTGGGTATGTCCTCCACTCACTGTCAGGCAGATAAATGGAAAAGAAGGTTTTGGATCTTCGATGAAATGTGCCAAAACATGCGCCTGCATGTGATTCACCTCGATTAATGGAATTTTTTGAGCATAGGCAAAAGCTTTTGCAAAACTCACTCCAACCAGAAGGGAACCCATAAGACCCGGACCACGTGTAAAAGCAACGGCACTGAATTTGTCCTTAGAAATCCCAGAGGAAGAAATTGCTTCAAGGATGACCGGAATCAAGTTTTCCTGATGTGCGCGAGAGGCCAATTCAGGCACTACACCGCCATATTTCTCATGAACCGATTGCGTCGCCACAATATTATTAAGTACTTTGCCATTTAGTATAACAGAGGCAGAAGTCTCGTCACACGAGGATTCAATAGCTAGAATAGAAATATCGTTGGTACCCATTGGAAATGATCGCGAAAGTTAAGTATTTTTTGCATAAAGCTTTCCACGTGACCCTTTGGGTGGTCTTTTCAATCTTTTTGCTATTCCTGATCCTGACTCTCAGCCTTCAGGTTAATCTGGTTCAAAACTGGATGGTTGATAAGGTATCGGATTACCTCAATGAAAACTCCAACTTCACTACCGAGATTGGCCAAATTCGCCTGAATTGGTGGGATGCACTTGAGCTCAAAGAAGTAAATATCACCGACCATCGGGATAGTCTGATGCTGCAATCCACCTCGATTCAGGCAGATTTTGAGTTGCTGTCTATGATTACTCCCGGAGACCCTGTTATCAATGCCATCCGTCTTGAATATCCCCGAGTTCGAATGATTACTCACGAAGGAGATTCGGTGATGAACATTAATCTTTGGATCAATGAACTCACTGAACTCTTTGGATCGCAGAAACCAAGTACCTCTCCTGTCAAATTCGGAATTAAATCCATCGAACTCCGACAGGCAGAATTCATCATGGTTAATTACAATTCTGAGCCTGTCGCAGAGGGGATAGATTTTAGTCGATTGAGATTTTCAGACATTACCGCAAATGCAACCGACTTTTACCTGGATGACGAGGACATCGGGATCAAAATCAAACTCTTATCAGGCAGGGAACTGACGTCAGGCCTTACAATTCAGGAATTCAAAACTGACTTGATTTTCACTCCTGAGTTTCTCGAACTTGATAAGCTGAGCTTAAAGACCAAGGATAGCCATATCAAAGATTATCTGAGACTTGAATATGCAAGTACCGCATCATTTTCCAACTTTTTGGAAGAGGTCGTGGTGATTGGGAGACTGGACGAAACAAAACTTGCTTTGAGTGATTTGAGGCCCTTTGTTCCATCATTACCGGAAATCAACGATATGATTTACCTGAGCGGCGATATCACAGGCCCTGTTTCTGACATCAAATCGGAAGAATTTCTAATTCGGATAGGTGAAAAAACAGCCCTTTTTGGCTCATTTGAAATAGATGGACTTCCTGAAATTCAGGAAACCTATCTTAACCTTTCTCTGAAAAACTCAACTATTCTGGCAAAAGACCTCAGGCCATATCTTCCTGAAAACGTCCATAAACAAATTCAAAAGTTTAATAACATCATTCTCGATGCTGACTTTACGGGCTATTTGGAAAGGTTTATTCTAAATGGTGTGATCAAAACCAGTATTGGATCTATTGATGGCCGGATCAATTATGACCTTGTGAAAGGCACTCCAACAGTCGTTTCAAGGGTGAGAATCACTAATCTCGACATGGGCATTTTGGCTGAAAATCCAGCCCTCTTGCAAAAAATCAGTTTGGATGGAAATGTGAATTTAAAAGGCAATTCCATTAAAGACATGCTCCTTGACCTGGATGCCAATATTTCACAGGTCGGAATCAATAATTACAATTATGTCAATATCAAGACGGATGCGACGTATGGTCTCGATCTCTTTAAGGGAAATCTGAGCATTAACGATCCGAACTTGAAAATGCAGGCTAAGGGGATTGTAAATCTGAAAGAGTCCATTGATTCTGTGAGGATGGAAGTGAAACTCGATACAGCTTTTCTGGACAGGCTAAATCTTGTTGAAAAACCTACCTTCATCAGTGGGAATATGTCCATTGACACCAAAGGGATCGAGATTGACGATCTTCAGGGAATCGCACGTTTCAATGACATCAAAGTCGGATATGATAATCGATTTTTGGATGTAGGTGATTTCTTTTTCCAGTCCCTGTTTGCGGGTGGTACCCGGACTATCTCGCTGAATTCGGACTATGTTGTTGCCGGAGCTTCCGGCCAATTTAACCTGCAGCAAATGGGAAGCGATCTACAGATTCTGGTTGATCAGTATGTATCTATTATTCTGAATGAAGAGCAGCCCCTCGCGGATTTAGCGAGAAATTTCTCGGAAACGTACAGCCTCGATCTCAATGTGAGAATGGCTAACATAAATCCGATCGTCCAGCTTTTTTATCCGGATTTCAAAATCTCAAAAAACACAATTCTCGAAGGGGCTTTTTATCAAACTCCCGAGAACACCATTTTTAACTTCTTCAGCAGCGTCGACTCCCTTACCTATCAGGGAAACACCGCTCTTGCTACAAATATTGACTTTAACACTTCCAAAATCATCAATAGCAAGGAAATTTTAGCGTCTTTCTATGTGTATTCAAAAGCTCAACATATCGGGAAGGAAGTGAAATTCACGAACCTTGGATTGGAAGCCATCTGGAATCAAAATGAAGTTGATCTCGACTTTTCTCTTGATCAGGACTCTACTCAAAGCTCGGCAAGAATTAAAGCAACCACTCAATTTGCAGCCCAAAACACGAAACTCACTTTCAAAAAATCTCTGTTGAAAGTCCTGGATCGGGAATGGGAATTTGATCCGGACAACTCAATCACTCTTACGCCCGGGCTTATTACTTTTTCGAATGTGAAAATCTTCAATGAGGATCAATTCCTCTCTTTGGAAGGTTTGATCAGCGAAAACATTGAGGATAAGCTAAATCTTACCTTCAATAAAGTAAATATTGATTTGCTCAATACATTTACTACCGAAGACTTCGGTGGCACTGCAAACGGCCTGATTTCAATTTCAAATATCTACGAAAAACCCGTAATCGAAGGGGATGTGGGCGTCGTAATGCTATCCATCAATGACTTCCTGATTGGTGATTTACTTGCAAAAGCCCAACTTATAGAAGATCGATTTGAAATCAATATTGGAAATACGCTTCAAGGAAATAAGACACTTACTCTTGATGGTTCAATTGGATTGGTGGAACAGGATATTGACATCGATGTAAATTTTGACGGAGCAAGTTTGGTTGCATTGGAGCCATTCCTTTCCAATTACTTGTCAAATCTTGGCGGTACCATAACGGGAGACTTAAAAATGCTTGGTACTTTGACCAAGCCCGAAATAGTAGGTTCCACTAGAGTGGATGCTGGGAAATTGAGGGTAAACTTCCTCAATACATCCTACACCATGAATGGAAGTCTCATTTTCCAACCCAAAGAAGTAAACTTCAGGGAATTAGTCGTACGGGATTTGTACGGCCATCAGGCAAATTTTACGGGAGGAATCAGGCATAACAATTTCCAAAATATTTACCTGGACATACGATCAAAGCTTACTAACTTTCAGGTACTGAATACTACCGACGAGGACAGTGACGTATTCTATGGAAGGGCATTCGTAACCGGAACTTTGGATGTAATCGGTTCTACGACGAATCTGGATGTCAATGCCCGCGCTACCAGTCAGCCAAACACGGAAATTTACATTCCACTTTCAAGCAATAATGAACAATCGCAGGAGGATTTTATCCATATCATTAACGTGATGGATACGGTTCGATTGAAAGAAATTGCCGAAGATATCAACCGCCTGGAAATCGAAAATATAAGAATGAACTTTGTCCTGGATATTACACCGGACGCGTATGCGGAGATCATCATCGACCCAAGAACCGGGGAAGGAATATCCGGCAGAGGTCGTGGGGTTTTGACTATGAATATTGATACTCAGGGAAACTTCAACCTGAGCGGCAATTACGAAATCTCAGAAGGACAGTACAATTTCTCCTTGTACAATGTTGTAAAAAAACAATTTAGTGTTCAGCCGGGAGGAAGAATCACCTGGTATGGTGACCCATATCAAGGAATTATGAATTTAACAGCCGAATACAAAGAGAATTTATCTCTTCAGCCGTTGATGGCCAATAGTCCTACTGCCAATCCTGAAAACACGACATCTAGCAGACGCTATCCGACAAGAGTAATCATGAAAATGAGTGGAGAATTACTTTCTCCGGAAATTGAATTCGGTTTCAATTTTGATGAATTCCCAAATACCACCGAAAACCAAACGACCATCGCAGCTTTCCAAAACAGGGTGGCTAATGATGATCAGGAAATGAACCGGCAGGTATTTTCAGTAATCATGACCCGTTCTTTCTCTCCCGAAGGTCAATTCTCCGGAGCCTCTTCTATTTCCTCAAGTTTGGGTCAGTTACTTTCTTCACAATTGAACAGCTTCATAGGTCAGATTGATCAAAACCTGGAAGTGCAAATAGATTTAGCTTCTTTGGACCAGAATGCCATGGAGAATTTCCAACTAAGTGTAGCCTATACGTTTCTGGGTGGCAGACTTCGGGTATCCCGAGATGGAGGATTCACCGATAGTCAGGGAAATGCAGCAGCTACTTCTATCATTGGAGATTGGCAAGCTGAATATCAGCTATCAGAGGACGGAGTGTACAGAGTGAGAATATTCAATCGCAATAATTTCAATACGCTAACTTCGCTCTCCACGGCAAAAAACGTGACCACCTATGGTGTTTCTCTTTCTCAAAATGTTTCTTTCAATTCATTTAGCGAGCTATTTAAGAAAATCACCGGTAGAAGAGAAGCTAAACTCCGGATCAATGATACAGATGATTTTCTGAGAGATGATTATCAAAACGGTGAAAAATGGACTCCCATCAAGCTGGACAAACTGGAAGAAAAAATGGATTCTCTCCGAATAATTCAGAACTACAGGCCACCGGATAAAGACGATTTTTAAACAATTTAGTCCCTTAGGTTCTTCTTTGAGAAAAGACGTCAATGCAAAAAATTTCCCTTTATTGGTTTAGAAGAGACCTCAGACTTGAGGACAATACAGGCTTGTATTATGCCTTACAGCAAGAGGAGAATGTGCTGCCTCTTTTCATTTTTGACAAAAACATTCTGGATAAACTGGAAGATAAATCCGACGCAAGAGTTGATTTTATCCATCAACAGCTTTTGTCCATCCATCAGGAACTTGCCAATAAGGGGAGTTCGATCCTGGTAAAATATGGTAATCCGGAAGAAATCTTCCGGGAATTGTTCGGGGAATTTGACATTCAGGCCGTCTACACCAATCGTGACTATGAGCCTTATGCTAAAGAAAGGGATGGGGCTATTGATAAATTGCTGAAGGAAAAAAACATCCCTTTTCTGACTTTCAAAGATCAGATGATTCTCGAACCGGGAGAAGTTCTGAACGGCTCAGGCGAGTTTTACAAAGTCTTCACTCCTTTTAGCAAAGTTTGGCTGGAAAAATTCAGAAATGCCAAAACCCAAGTTCTTTCCAATTACCAATGGAAAAAACTTTTTCTCACCAATCCCCTTCCGATCATTTCTCTTGAAGAAATGGGATTTGAGAAAACCACCCCGAACATTCCTCCCATCAAAGCTGATGAGGATATCATCGCTCATTACGATCAGACGAGAAATTTTCCGGCTCAAAATGGTACATCCCGATTGGGAATTCATCTTCGATTCGGGACGATTTCCATTCGCCGACTTGCCCTGACTGCTGCCAAACTCAATGATACTTTTCTAAATGAATTGATATGGAGGGAATTTTATATGACAATTTTGGCGTTCAATCCACAGGTGGTCGATCGGGCTTTCAAACCTCAATACGATCATATTCCCTGGAGAAATAATGAGGCTGAATTTGAAGCCTGGTGCGAAGGGAAAACCGGTTACCCGATTGTTGATGCCGGCATGCGGGAGCTCAATTCCACCGGCTATATGCACAACCGCGTGAGAATGATCGTTGCTTCGTTCCTGACAAAACACCTCCTGATCGACTGGAAATGGGGAGAAGCATATTTTGCAAAGAAATTGCTGGATTTTGAGTTAGCTTCAAACAATGGTGGCTGGCAATGGGCCGCCGGAACAGGCACAGATGCACAGCCTTACTTCAGGATATTCAATCCCGAATCTCAGACAGAGAAATTTGACAAAGACCTTAAGTACATCAAAAAGTGGATCCCGGAGTTTGGAACGAGTCAATATCCAAAACCGATCGTGGATCATAAATTTGCCAGGGTACGAGCCTTGGACACATACAAACAAGCACTAAACCAATGAACATCGGTGACCGAGTAAGACTTCTGCACGGAAAAGAACAAGGGATAATTAAAAAGATATCCTCCAGTGGAAGAATTGAAATTGAAGTCGAGGATGGTTTTGTGATTCCAGCCATGAAATCGGAAGTAGTGATCATCAACGAAACCGAAAAGCAA
>VFKK01000260.1 GCA_009885605.1 Cyclobacteriaceae bacterium
ACGGATGTAATCCGGGGATATGATTTTGGTGGTCTGGTAGGGATGTGTGCGTATCTTCCAGGTGGAGTAAACTTGCAGTTGAGTTACGACTTTGGCCTGACAGGGCTTAATTATTACGACACAGATGTGAAAAATCAGGTATTGAAAATATCAGCAGGATTTGACTTCTAAAAAATCTAAACCCGATTCGCGTCGGGTTTTATTTTTTTAACCGATCAGGGTTTTCTTCGATGAAGGATTTCCATCCTTCATTTCTTCCCCGGGTTTGCATTCGTCCTTCATGAAAATGATGGCAAAGCGCCACCGCTAATGCGTCTGTAGCGTCCAATAATTTTGGAAGCTCCTCGATATTTAGTAAGGTCTGGAGCATTGCCGCCACTTGTTCTTTTGAGGCATTGCCATTGCCGGTGACGGATTGCTTTACTTTTTTCGGGGAATATTCGGTGATTGGAATGTCTCTTGCCAAAGCTGCTGCCATAGCGACTCCCTGAGCTCGTCCAAGTTTGAGCATCGATTGAACATTTACTCCGTAAAAAGGAGCCTCGAGGGCGACAGTGTCCGGTAAGAATTCATCGATAATTGCCGTAACTCTCTCAAAAATCTTTTTCAATTTGAGTTCGTGAGTTTCATATTTTTTGAGATGGATCACTCCGTATTGCAAAATCTTGTATTTCTTCCCCTCGATGAGCAGCAATCCATATCCCATCACGGTGGTGCCGGGATCGATCCCAAGGATGATTTTTTCCTTTGCCTCTTTTTTTGGTTCTTTACTCACACCCGCAAGTTAGCCCAAAAGATGCTAAGTTTTTATCTGATCTGGACGCTGATCTATTTCCTTCTATTATCCAAATTAGCCAAATTCTGGCCAGTAAAAGTTTCGGAACCAAAGCCCGTTCAGAAATTTCCCAAAGTCTCGATTTTGATTCCCTGCAGAAATGAGGCTGTGAATATTCATTGTTTAGCGGGGGAACTCAAAAAGCTTCAGTTTCCAAATCTGGAGGTGATTTTGGTGGATGATAACAGCGAGGATGGTACATTTAAATTGATCGATGCGGCAAGAATTAATGACTCAAGAATTGTTGCGCTTAGAAGTCCCTGCCAAGGAAAAAAAGCAGCATTGGAATTTGGGATCGATCAGGCTAATGGTGAAATTATCCTTTGCTCGGACGCGGATTGTTCTTTTCCGGAAAATTGGGTGGAGAGCATGATTTCGCCATTTGAAAATCGAGAAACCCAACTTGTTGCGGGGTCAGTGATGGTAACAGGCAATGGTAAATTTTTACAAGCCTTCCAGCAAGCAGATTGGGCGAGCATCCTTTTGATTACTGCGTACTTTTTCTCCAAAAACAAACCACTGATGTGCAGCGGAGCCAATCTTGCCTATCGGAAAAGTGGCTTCCTGGAAGTTAGGGGATATGAGGGGAATCGTGATTTTTCCTCGGGAGATGATGAGTTTTTGCTGAAGAAAATAGTGAGGACGTTCGGAGCCGGATCCTGCGTTTATTTGCCTTTCGAAAAAAATCTGGTCCAAACCAATGCAGAACCAAGTTGGGGGGCACTCTTCAATCAACGTGTCCGCTGGGCAGGAAAGTGGAAAGCACACCGATCTATTTTACATGCAGTTTCGGCGGTTTTCTCATTTCTGATCCAGCTTGTTTGGTTGGGCAGTTTTGGTTTACTGGGTTGTGGATCAATTGGATTAGTCGTTTTCAGTTTGGTTTGGATTTTCAAAATTCTGGCAGAAAAAAGATCATTGGGGAAAGTTTTGAGAGGCCTTGGGTTCAACTATGATAAAACTAATTCCGTCATGACCTCCTTCATCCACCCGATATATGTGCTGGCGGTGGGAATTGGTGTGATTGTTGGAAATTTCACCTGGAAAGGTCGCCGAACTAGCAGAAGTGTTTAATTTAGCCTTGAAAATCAAACCATGACTGACGCAGAATTTGACCTTATGGACGAGGTTTACTTTGTCCAACCTTTTGAATACATCAAAGAAACCCTTAAGTGGGAAGATGAATTGCTTGTGAAAACGCTGCAATCACTTTATTTTCAAGGATACATCAAATGCCTCGAAACGCCCGATCATGAGCGTTTTGACGAAGTGGATGTGATGAAAGATGGGAAAGAATTGTTTTTTCTCGCGACCAAAAAAGGCCTGATGGCCCATAACTCACTCTAATCCTTGACTACCGAAACCCTAAAATATCAGCGCAAGGAACTTGAGCTAAAGGCTTTGCTGGAAATCACCCAGGCGATCAATGAAAATCAGTCTGAGGCGGTGCTTCTGAATATATTCAAATTTACCTGCTTGATTCATTTGAATATCAAAGCATTGCTCCTTTATGTGGCAAAAGAGGGTGATTTTGAAAACAAAATAAGTCATGGAATAAAATCCAAGGTGCCAAAATTTATTCCAGGCGATCAGGTGGTCGATGAAAAAAAATCCGGTGAACTGAGATTGAACATGGCAAGCGAATATTCTTTCGAGGAGCTTGAGACGTATTTGCCGGTCTATCACAAAGATAAAATGCTTGCGATTTTATTTCTGCGAAGAAAGGATCTCCGTTTGGACGTGGACTTGAATTTTACCCAAGCCCTTACTAATATTCTGGTCGTTGCTCTTGAAAATAAGAGGTTTTCGCGAAAACAATTGCAGCAGGAAGTGCTGAATCGGGAGGTCGAGATTGCGTCTCAGGTGCAACAGATGCTTTTTCCTTCCGAACTTCCGAATTCCAAGGAGCTGAAAGCAAAGGTGACCTATTTCCCTCACAGCATGGTGGGCGGGGATTATTACGATTTGGTACGGAGGTCAAAAGATGAAGTTTACTTCTGTATTGCAGATGTTTCCGGAAAAGGGATTTCGGCAGCGCTTTTAATGTCAAACTTCCAGGCAGCACTTCGGACGCTGCTCAGAAGTGATGCAGATCTGAGAATGGTCGTCAATCAATTGAATTATACACTTTTTGAAAACACGAAAGGAGAGCGATTCATCACATTTTTTCTCGGACATTTTAATTTCAGGACTCGCGAACTTCATTTTGTAAATGCCGGGCATAATCCGCCATTGCTTTGTTGGGAAAATGAAAAGCGCAGTGAAATTTTAGAAGCAGGTACCACTATACTAGGAGCCTTTGAGGAGTTACCCTTTTTGGAGATAGGAATAAGAAAAAACCTGAACGATTTTACAATTCATCTGTATACAGATGGCTTGACAGAAGCCATGAATTCCTTCGAAGAAGAATACGGAGAGGAGCGTTTTCAGAGCTTTGTGGACACGCATATAAACATGGATCCGGAAGAATTTCATACGGTATTCCTGGAAAAAATGAGCGAATTTTCTCAGGATGTCCCGCTTACGGATGATTTGACATTACTCAGTTTAAGGTTCCAATAAGCGATGGTTTGGCATACAGTTCCAACTCTGGTGCAGCGGGTTTTTCCAGAAAGGATATGGAATGGAAACCCTGAGAATAACCGAATTTACCTCACCTTTGATGATGGACCGGTTCCCGGAGTTACTGATTTTGTGTTAGATGAATTGGCAAAAAGAAATCAGGTTGCTACTTTTTTTGTAGTAGGAGACAATGTTTGTAAACATCCTGAACTTGCCCGGAGAATACTGGACTCAGGGCATCAGATCGGAAATCATACTTTTAACCATCTGAATGGATGGAAAACTGATCTGAATTCTTATATCGAAAGTGTTGTACAATGTCAGGAATCACTTCGTGATTTGTTGGCCTTCGAAGCAATTTTTTTTCGACCTCCATATGGGTTACTGACTCAATCTCAAGCCAAACTGGTGAGGGAAACACATCAAATTGCAATGTGGAGTTTATTGTCCGGGGACTACGATGAGCAGCTCAGATCTGAGGAGATTTTAGAAAAAACTAAAATTCACTCTGCTCAGGGAAAAATTGTTGTTTTTCATGATCAGGAGAAAACTGCGAAAGTCTTACCCAATTTTTTACCACATTACCTCGATTATGTTCTGGATCAGGGTTGGTCCACTTCCACTTTATGATCTTTATCGTTTCAATAGCTTTGGTTTCTGTTCTGTTTGTTCAGAATGCCTTGCTAATCCTTTTTGGCAGGATCAATTTCAAAAATCATAGAAAAAAATTACCCCAAAATCTCCCTTCTGTTTCGGTTTTGATAGCAGCAAGAAATGAAGAAGAGCATTTGCCGAGGCTACTTGCTTCACTCGAACTGCTTGATTACCCGGAGGAAAAATTACAGATTTTGATTGCAGATGACCAGAGTTCGGATTCGACCTTAAAAATTATCAAAAGTTGGTGCGATCGCCCGTCAAGAAGTTATTTCGTAATTGAAGCGCATCAGGCATTTACTCGAAATGCGAATGGAAAGGCAAATGCACTGGCTTTTTTGGAAGAACGCGCAATTGGAGAGTTTCTTTTTTTTACCGATGCTGATTGCAAGGCACACTCCGGCTGGATCAATGAAGCAGTTTCCTGTATGGATCCAAGTGTTGGCTTGCTCAATGGAATCACTCAAGTGAAGGGTGATAGCTTTCTTGCCAAAATGCAGGAAATCGACTGGTGGAATACTTTGGGAGTGGTCAAAATAGTAACTGACTTGGGATGGCCTGCTACAGGAATAGGTAATAATATGGTAATCCGAAGGGAAGCTTTGGAAAAAATAGGTGGTTTTGAATATCTGCCTTTTTGCTTAACTGAAGACCTTGAACTCTCCAGGTCGATTCGAAAAGCCGGATACCGGGTTCTACATCAGGTAAGTGAGGAAATATTGCTTTTCACAAAGGCGGAACCTGACTGGAAATCGCTGATGCAACAGCGCAAACGGTGGATGCAGGGCGTGGTTACATTGCCACTATTTTGGTTGATAATGCTTTTTTTTCAAGCTGCATTTTTCCCTGCAATAGGATATTTCATATGGGTTAGTCCTTTGCTGGGGATCATTATTTGGTTGCTGAAAATTGTATTTCAGGGATTTTTCATGAGAGAATTGTCATCCAAAGTTACTACGCCTCCAAAGTGGAAGGATCTTTTGATATTTGATTTTTATTATTGGTTTCTACCTGCCATACGATTCTTTATTACTTTTGGCCTTCCCAAACCCAATGGAAAACCAGAAAATACAGATGAATCTGATTGATACGCATGCACATATTTACTCTTCGAAATTTGATGATGATCGTGATCTGATCATTCAGGAGATCAGGGAGGCGGGAGTGGAGCGGATTTATATGCCGAATGTGGATGTGAATACAATTGAGGCGATGTTGTCATGTGAGGAGAAATACCCGGATTTATGCATTCCGATGATGGGTTTGCATCCCTGCGATGTGAAGGACGATTTTGAAGAACAGCTTGTTGTGATGGAAGAATGGCTCCATAAAAGATCATTTGCAGCAATAGGAGAGATAGGGCTCGATCTGTACTGGGATAAATCCTTTTTTGAACAACAGAAAAAGGCTTTGCGGATTCAGATTGGTTGGGCAAAAGCTAAAAATCTCCCGATAGTGCTCCACTGCAGAGAATCTATGGAGGAGACGATTGCAATTGTTACAGAAGAACATGATGGAAAACTCCGCGGTATTTTCCATTGCTTCAATGGCACTGTGAATCAGGCCAAGGAAATAGTAGAAATGGGATTTCTATTGGGAATCGGCGGTGTAGCCACGTATAAGAATGGTGGTTTGGACCTTGTAATTCCGGAAATAGGAATAGAAAATCTGGTGTTAGAAACGGATGCACCTTATCTTGCTCCCGTGCCCCACAGGGGAAAAAGAAATTCTTCGGCCTATTTGCCATTTATTGCAGAGAAAATCGGGGACTTTCTCAAGATTTCTAAAGAAGCGGTAGCGCTCAAAACAAAAGAAAACGCTTTGAATTTATTCCATGATTTACAGTCATGAATTATAAAATAGTAAGACTTAATACAGGATTAAGAACCAGTAAAACCTCATCGGTGCTGATTATCTACACCGGGGGAACACTTGGAATGGCCTATGATGAATCGGGAGCATTAGTTCCTTTCAATTTTGGCCAAATCCTGGAGAAAATTCCCATCATGTCCAATATGAATATCGCCATCACGGTGATTTCATTTCCGGAGCCAATCGATTCATCAAATGTCTCGATGAAGCACTGGACGGATATGGCATACATCATATATGAGAATTACGACAGCTACGATGGTTTTGTGGTTTTGCATGGCACAGACACGATGGCCTATTCAGCATCTATGATGAGCTATATGCTTCAAGGACTGAATAAACCTGTGATTTTTACAGGTGCACAGCTTCCTATTTCGGCTATGAGATCTGATGCAAGAGAAAACTTAATGACTTCCCTTGAAATAGCGACTGCGAAGATTAATGATAAGCCGATCGTACCGGAGGTTTGTATTTTCTTTAATCATATGCTTCTGAGGGGCAACCGATCAAAGAAAGTTCAGAGTGTCCATTTTGATGCATTTGAGTCCGAAAATTATCCTTCATTGGCTGAGGCAGGAATTGTCATTGATTACAATATCTCCGCAATCAGACCCCTTGAATCGCACAAGAAATTAACCAAACGAAGTCACCTTGACAATAAGGTGATGGTATTGAAGCTATTTCCGGGAATCACCTCCATGATCATGGATGCATGTTTCGATATTGAGGGTCTTAAGGGAGTTGTGTTGGAAACATACGGTTCAGGCAATAGCCCAAGCGAAGCTTGGTTTATGAATTCTCTGGGTAGGGCAATTAAAAAAGGCTTAATTATTTTGAATGTGTCTCAGTGTAATGGAGGTAGAGTAATTCAGGGAAGGTATGAGACTAGTAAGGAACTATTGAATGTGGGTGTAATAAGTGGTGCAGATATCACCACAGAAGCCGCAATAACCAAATTAATGTTTTTGCTTGGCCAAGAGAAAAATCTGGATGATGTAAGGGAAAAACTCACAATCCCCTTGGCTGGTGAAATGACTTCCTGACTTCATTTATTGGCTATTATTCAGGAATATTTGGAATCGGGACGAATAATTTTTTTCTTTGCACTCCGATTCCGAAAAACGAATTACAATTGACACAGAGAGGTGTCCGAGTGGCTGAAGGAGCACGCCTGGACAGTGTGTATACCCTTAAAGGTATCGAGGGTTCGAATCCCTCTCTCTCTGCGGACAGAACCAACTTCAGAAATGAGGTTGGTTTTTTTATTTCTCGGAGATTTTTGAATATGAAACAAAAAAAGAAAACCGCTCCCTATTTTTTTTTAGAATCCAGCATCGATTTTCAGGGAGAAATTTATTGCGACGAGGAAAAAAGAACTTTTTCTTCCCATTCATCGAAAAATAAAAACTAAGCCTCTAGCCTGTATTATATTCTGTTTAAAGTGAAAAAACCTTAAATAAAAAGCGAAAAGGGGCATTATAAGGGAAGATTTTAACGGATCAATTCAGGATTACTCGGAATTTAAAATGGTATTTAGGACTGCTGGTGTAAAAGTGGCCGACCAAGGCATTTTTTTATTTTTCTTTTTGAGAAAAAATAAGAACCTTAACAGCGAGTTTAAAGGTCTATTCTGTTTTCTTCAAAAAGTAGTTAATATTCCGTTTGTGTAAAAATTGCCTCTTTGGCGCTTAAAAAGCGGAATTATTAAAAAAAATCTAAAACAGGTCCTTGTTTTTTGAATTTAAAAAATGATAACTTTAAAACTCGATTCCAGTGTAAAAAACCATTTAACCTTTATCTAAAGTCTAATTAAAAATCACATTATGAGAAAGTTAATCGCTTTGTTCATGCTTGCAGGTATCATGTTTGTTCCTGTTTTCGCTAACGCACAAGAAGCAGCTGCTGACACTGCTGCTCAAGAAGCAACCACCCCAGCGGCCGTGGAGCCTGCTGCATCTCCCACAATTGTAGACGATGATATCGTTGTAGAGGAGCTTGGTTTTCACCAGGAAGTAAAAGAAAAGTTTATTGAGGGCGGAGTCCTTTATATGACCCCTATTTTGCTTTGTTTGATTTTGGGACTTGCCGTATCCCTAGAAAGAATCATCACATTGAACCTTTCCACTACAAACACTAAAAAGCTGCTCAATAAAGTTGAAGATGCACTTGCATCTGGCGGAATTGAAGCTGCTAAGGATGTGACCAAAAACGTCAAAGGTCCTGTAGCTTCTATTTTTACCCAAGGTCTGATGAGATATTCCGAGGGAATCGAAATGGTTGAGAAATCAGTTATCTCTTATGGTTCTGTTGAAATGGGACGCTTAGAGAAAGGACTTATTTGGCTCGCTTTATTTATTGCGACAGCTCCTATGTTGGGTTTCTTGGGTACAGTAATTGGTATGATTGAGGCATTTGATGCTATTGAGGCAGCTGGTGATATCTCTCCGTCTCTTGTTGCTGCTGGTATTAAAGTCGCATTGATTACTACTGTAGGTGGTTTGATCGTGGCGATTATTCTACAAGTTTTCTATAATTATATAGTTGCAAAAATTGATTCCCTTGCAAACAGCATGGAAGATGCATCAATATCTTTAGTGGATTTGCTTGTAAAGCACAAACTAAAGTAATAATAATTAACTGTTAGTTATGGTTTTCCCATAATTTCACACATTAAAACATATTAATAATGGATATATACGATATTGGTTTGTATGCTGGGTACGTGTTGGTTATTGTCGGTTGTATTGCAGCAGTCCTACTTCCGTTACTCAAGGCATTTGAAAATCCGAAAGAATTGATGACATCTGGAATAGCGGTTCTAGGGATTTTAGCACTGTTCGCTGTTGCGTATGTGATTTCTGATAATGAAGTAACTCCTAGATTGGCAGCAGAGCCATTTAATATGACAGCTGAATCCTCACAATTAATTGGAGGCCTCTTGATTTCATGTTACTTCTTGTTCGTCATTGCTTTTGTAGGGATTTTTGTTACAGAAGGTTCTAAACTATTGAAATAATGGCTAGCAGAATGAAAAAGGAAGCTCCAGAAATCCCCGCGGGATCTATGGCAGATATTGCCTTCCTACTTTTGATCTTCTTCCTAGTGACCACAACGATAGCTTCGGATAAAGGAATTTTGAATTTCCTTCCGCCAAAGCAAGATCCCAATGTGCCTCCGCCTGATATCAAGGTGAATGAAAGAAATATCTTTACTATTCTAATCAATGCTAACGATCAGCTTCTTGTGGAAGGTGAGTATGGAAGCACTGAAGGATTGGATGAGGATGTTAAAGCTTTTATTTTGAATTTTGGTGCTCCGGATGAAGAGGGACAAGCAATTTACAACTCCCTTCCAGCTTCGTTACAATCTGTCGTACGACGAGATCCAAAATCGTCGGATGATCCAAGTGAAGCCATCGTGTCAATTAAGACAAATAGAGGTACGAGCTATGACATATATCTTGAGGTATTCGACTTAGTAAAAAAGGCGTATTTCGATATTTATGCGGCAAGAGTAAATCTTTCATCCGAGGAATATAGAGCACTATCGGATGAAATGCCTGGAGAATCGGAATTACAAGACAAAGGAAAAGCTGGAATCCCAATGGCGATTTCAATTGCGGAACCAGATAAACAAGGAGGTAATTGATATGGCAAAGTTTACAAAAAAAAGTAAGGCATCTACGGCAATTTCCGTCGCATCCTTACCAGATATTGTCTTCATACTTCTTTTCTTCTTTATGGTGACTACCGTAATGAGAGAGCAGGATATACTGGTAGAACAGAAACTACCTGCGGCATCACAACTGCAAAAGCTTCAAAAGAAAACTTTAATTTCTTACGTCTATATAGGAAATCCAAAGAATGTTGCTCTCTATGGTACTGAACCAAAAATTCAGGCAAATGATGCTTTGTTAAATCCTTCCGACCTGGTTCAGTGGGTGAATCAGGAGAGAGATTTGCTTCCTGAAAATGAAAGAGGATTAATGACTATCTCTATGAAA
Source organism: Cyclobacteriaceae bacterium (assembly GCA_009885605.1). Lineage (GTDB taxonomy): Bacteria > Bacteroidota > Bacteroidia > Cytophagales > Cyclobacteriaceae > Algoriphagus. Next base: position 9,927 of record VFKK01000260.1, read on the forward strand.
GCTGATAAAGAGGTGAAAATGGGACCTATCTCTGACGTTCAAACTGAATTGAGAGAAGCGGATGCTCGACGAGTACTATATGCAGCTACCAAAAAAGTTGATTAATTAATCTAATCATCCACTATATTTAAAGCTATCTCTTCGGGGATAGCTTTTTTTATTTAATGGCCTATGATCTTAAATCTGACTAATAAAAAGAAAGTCCAGAATTCCTGGGCCATGTATGATTGGGCTAATTCTGTCTATAGCCTGGTGATTACATCCACAATTTTCCCTGTGTATTTCAATAGCGTAACAAAAAATGCAGATGGAAGTGATAAGGTTAGTTTTTTTGGCTTTGAGATGATCAATACTGTTTTGTATTCCTATTCGATTTCATTTTCGTTTTTGGTAATAGCACTCATTTCGCCTTTGCTCTCCGGTGTAGCTGATTCGAGCGGAAAGAAACTTCAATTCATGAAGTTCTTCGCTTATTTGGGCTCTATTTCTTGTATTGGTCTTTTCTTTTTTGACGGAAGTAATCTTGAATGGGGGATTATATGCAGTGTTTTTGCGAGCATTGGATATGCAGGAAGCATTGTTTTCTACAATGCGTATTTGCCCGAAATCTCAGAAGAAAGTGAGTATGATATGTTGAGTGCAAAGGGTTTCGCACTTGGTTACATAGGAAGTGTGATTTTGTTGGTATTAAACCTCCTGATGATTCAATTTCCATCTTGGTTTATGATTCCGGAAGGAGGATTTGCAGCTCGTTTTTCTTTTTTAATTACCGGTATATGGTGGGCTGGGTTTTCCCAGATACCGTTTAGAAACCTCCCGAAAAATCCCTTTAAAAAGAATATCAAGAAAGAAATACTTTTAAAGGGATATCATGAAATCAGAAAAGTTTGGGGTGAAGTTCGGGAGATAAAAGTCATGACAAGATTTCTGACTTCTTTTTTCTTTTATTCCATGGGTGTTCAAACAGTGATGTATTTAGCCGCTTCATTCGGAGATAAAGAGCTGGGGCTACCAGGCGATCAATTGATATTAACGATACTTATTATTCAGTTTGTGGCAATAATTGGAAGCTACTTTTTTGCTTTTATTTCAAAAATGTATGGCAATAAAGCCAGTCTTGTAATCATGGTGCTGGTTTGGGTGATCATATGTGGTGCGGCATATTTTGTATACACTGTTTACGAATTCTTTGCTTTAGCCTTCGTCGTTGGCTTAGTTATGGGCGGAATACAATCACTTTCCAGGTCCACATTCTCTAAGCTTATCCCAAAATCCACAACGGATCATGCTTCTTATTTTAGTTTTTATGATGTTACTGAAAAGCTTGCGATTGTTTTGGGGACTCTCTCTTATGGCTTGATTGAGCAAATGACCGGAAGTATGAGGAATAGCTCCTTATCGCTGGGAATTTTCTTTTTGGTTGGTTTGGGGTTCTTACTCTTGGTGACAATTCCCAAAAAGAATCTTTCTGTTGAAACTGTCTGATTATGGTCAAAATTCTTTTCGGAAATCAGGTAAAACTTTTAGATGAATTGCATTTAATGCATTCCCGCCAATCCAGTCATGAATTGATGGAGGTAGCAGCTAAAGGCTTTGTAAAGTGGTTTGATGAGCAGGATTTTGATAAAAAAATGCCTGTTTTTGTCATAGCTGGTGCCGGAAATAATGGGGGTGATGGTTTTGCGATAGCAAGATTACTAAAAGAAACCTCCTGGAATATAAAAGTTCTTCAATCCTTTGAAAGTGAAGAACGACTTAGCCCAGATGCAAAACTTAATTGGGACTTGCTTTCTCCTGATATTCCTCGATTTGAATGGGGAAAATGGCCAGAGGTTTCCACGGGAATTTTAATCGATGCATTTTTGGGAGTTGGGTTAAAAGGAGCACTGAGGCAAATTGCCAAAGAAGTCATTTTTAAGATCAATCAATTTGAAGGGATAAAGATTAGCGTGGATTTACCCAGTGGTTTATATTCTGAAACTATTTGCAAAGAAAATGTTGTAAAAGCTGATTTTACCGTTTCATTCGCTTTTCCCAAGTTATCCTTACTTCTACCGGAGCACGCCAATTTCGTGGGTGAATTATCTGTAGTTGATATTGGAATCACTGATGAAGAATATCAATCATTTGATTCCAATTTCTTTTTTGTTCAGAATTGTGATATTCCAAAGCTTCATAGAAAATTTCACCGTTTTAGTCATAAAGGTGATTTTGGCAGAATTCTTCTTGTTGGAGGCAGCCCCGGTAAAATGGGAGCTTTAACTTTGGCCTCAAAAAGTGCTCTTAGGACTGGTTCTGGCCTGGTTACATGCCATCTAGAGGATTCAGAACGATCCATTTTGCAAACTAGCGTACCGGAGGCAATGGTTACTTGGGGAGAATTGGTGAATTTGGAAAATTACGATTCTATTGGAGTTGGTCCAGGTTGGGGGAAAGTCGATAGAAAACATCTTCTGGAACAAATACTGAATGAGTTCAAAAAGCCTTTGGTAATTGATGCGGATGGGTTAAATCTTCTTGCACAAAATCCGAAATTGATTTCAAAGCTTCCTGTAAATTCAATTTTAACACCCCATCTTGGTGAATTTTCGAGGTTGGTTGGTGCTGCTGAGGACCATCTTCGACGGTTAGTTTTGGCAAGGGATTTTGCCAAATCACACCAGATTATAATAGTGCTTAAAGGAGCAAACACCGTAATAAGTTTACCGGATGGTCGTCAGATAATTAATTCCACAGGCACAAATTATATGGCAACAGGGGGAACTGGAGATGTTTTGACAGGAATGATTACCGCTTATTTAGGAATGGGATATTTGCCTGAAAACGCAGCTATTTGTGGTGTTTTTCACCATGGACTGGCCGGAGAATATGCCGGAAAAAAGAAACGCAGAAGTTTAATTGCCTCAGACATCATTGAAGAAATTCCGGAGACCTATATTCAACTAGGTATTGACTGAATATTGTCCAAACCCAAACTATTATCATTTGATCGCGGTTCTCTCGGAGAATCATTTTTGGAATGAAAAACGAAAAACTTTTGCTGTGGACGCTGGCAGCTATTAATTTTATCCACATCGTCGACTTCATGATTTTGATGCCTCTGGGCCCTCAGTTGATGCGTCTTTTCGATATTTCGCCCAGAGAGTTTGGTTTGTTAGTTTCTTCGTACACATTCAGTGCCGGCATTTCCAGTTTTTTTGGAGCCTTCTTTTTAGACCGATTTGACCGAAAGAAGATTTTGCTTTGGGTGTATGTAGGATTTGCTATCTCCACTTTGGGCTGTGCTCTTTCGCCAAGTTATCCGGTTTTGTTGATTGCGAGAGTACTTTCAGGAGTTTTTGGGGGATTGACTTCCGCTTTGATACTTGCGATTATCGGGGATGTGATTCCGGACACGAGAAGAGGAAGAGCGATGGGTTTGGTGATGGCAGCATTTTCAATTGCTTCAGTTTTAGGAGTTCCGATGGGATTGTTTTTGGCAAGTATATCCGATTGGCATACGCCATTTTACATCCTGACCATTTTGTCTGTGTCGAGTTTGGCCATGATTGTGCGATTTATTCCAAATATCACAGAGCATCTTGACAGAGATTCGGTAAGGCCGCATCCTCTGGCAGTAATTTCCAAAGTGACAAGTGACCCAAATCAAATGAAAGCCATCACACTTTCTGTCATGATGATGCTGGGCCAATTCATGATCATTCCATTTTTGAGTGCGTATACGGTTGCCAATGTGGGTTTCACGGAAATGCAATTGACTTATATCTACATGGCTGGCGGGGCCTTCACAATATTCACTTCTCCTTGGGTTGGAAAGCTTTCGGATAAACACGGAAAGCTAAAAATCTTCGTGATTTTCATGACATTGAATTTAATCCCAATTGCGATAATCACTAATCTAGGGGTAACCCCAATTCCTTTGGTTCTTCTGGCTTCCACGATGTTTTTTGTGACTTCCAATGGTCGATATGTGCCTGCGGCAGCCTTAATTACCGGAACAGCCAGGCCTGAAAACAGAGGGAGTTTTCTGAGTTTCAATTCGGCTGTTCAGCAACTTTCCACCGGTGTGGCATCTCTGGTAGCAGGTTTCATTATTGCAGAAGACGCTGATGGACATTTGCTCAATTACAATGTAGTCGGCTATCTCGCTATCTTCTTTAGCATCATTTGTATTCCGCTTGCGGCAAGGATAAAAATTGTGAGTTAAAAAAAATCCCGACTTTCATCGGGACTTCACTTTTTTTTAGAATTCTGCATTTCCAGGTGTTCGTGGGAAAGCTATAACATCCCTGATATTACTCATTCCGGTGACGAAAAGAATCATGCGTTCAAATCCCAATCCGAATCCTGCGTGAGGTGTAGCGCCAAATCTTCGGGTATCCAGATACCACCACATTTCTTCCTGAGGAATGTTCATTTCTTCCATCCTCTTGGTCAGGACGTCTAGTCGCTCCTCGCGTTGAGAACCTCCAACTATTTCTCCGATGCCTGGAAAGAGAATGTCCATTGCTGCTACCGTTTTACCATCCTCATTTTGACGCATGTAGAATGATTTGATCTCCTTTGGATAGTCGGTAAGAATCACCGGCTTTTTGAAGTGCTTTTCGACAAGGTATCGCTCATGTTCAGATTGGAGATCAGTTCCCCATGATTCGATCAGGTAAGTAAATTTCTTCTTCTTGTTTGGATTAGAGTTTCTGA
>VFKK01000036.1 GCA_009885605.1 Cyclobacteriaceae bacterium
GACTTTTGGCTGACCCTGTTCATTGGAGGGCTGATGGTCGTTTTGGTAGTTGCTTTGGGTATAAGTTTTTTCAGTGCGATTTTGAATACACAACTTGAATCGAGGAAAGATTTTTTAATAAAGCAAACTGAGTTGGCGGCACATAGCCTTGAGATCGATATTGAAAGGTTTGAGGAGGATGCCAAATTTTTGATTTTTTATCTGGAAGAAGATGATTTAGATCCCGAGGATTTTAGAAATGAGTTTACTACCAGTGTTAGAAGGGTTTTCAATAACTATCCGGGCTTGATTGATTCCGCGTGGGTTGACCTTAATGATTCATTGGTTTCGTTTACAATGACTCCGCGGAATGATTTTATTAGAAGTCCATTTAGAGGTGATTTGGAGGTGAAAAAGATTAAAGATCAGACATTTTTTATTCAGGGAGATTCGGGATTTAAAGTACTTTTTAGTCTTAATCTGGTGAAATATTCCAGAAATTTAGCAGCTAGCTATTACCTGAATCCGAACGGAGGAAAATTCCTGTTTCTAAAAAATCAGCTTTGGGACATCAGACAAATTGAAGTCCCGGAAGAAATTCCTATTGGAGATGAGGCTTTTGAGGCTATTCGAAAGGATGTCGAGATCGGAGTTAAAGGTGTTTATGAATTAGAAAAGCCGGGCAATGAAAGACAAGTTAAAACTGTTCTGGTCCAATATCCTTTTGATTTTGGGGAAATCGAGGAGGATGTCTCATTAATTTTTTTCGTAGAATCTGAAGATTTGACTTCAGGGGTCTACAGCACTTATTTTTTACTTTTTGTGGGATTGGTAATCCTTTTGATTAGTACCGTAATCATCTTTATTCGGTCAATCAAAAATAACCTGGAGTCCCAACGCATTTTACAAGAGAAAAATGAAGAAATATCTGACCTTTTTGAACAACAAAGTCTCTTATTGAAAGAACTGCGCGGTTTTGTCTTCTTTCATGATCAAAAAGGAAAAATAATCCGATTGACTGATGAGGTGGAAGAAATCCTCGGGTACTCGAAAGACGATATTTTAGAAGCGTTTGAAAAAAGAAACGATCACGAGGATGTCAATAGACTTAGATCCAAGGTCATCAATTCAATAGAGAAAAATCTCTCCTTGATAGATTTTGAATACGATTTCATCAGACCTGATGGAAAAAAAATCCGGCTTAGATTTTTTGAGAAATTCATTTTTGACAAAGAGAGCAAATTTCTGGGAGGAACCGGAATCTGCACGGATGTTTCAAAGCTATATCAGGATCGGACAGAATTGGTGAGAAGTGAAAATAGGCTAAGGTCTGTCATCGATAATATCCCCGATATTATAATGATTTATGATAATCAGGGAAAAATCCTTGATCTACATATCAAGGATCAATCTAATCTTTTTGAAGTAAGCAATTCCCCGGTTGGAAAAAATCTGGCGGATGTAACGCCGAATAGCCAAAGAATTCAAGTGCTTGGGGCTTTCGAATTAGCAAGAAAAACGGGTGTAATTCAATCTGTTGAATTAAAGCTTAAAACAATTTCCGGTATAAAATATTTCGAGGTTCGGTATTTTCCTCTTGATAACAAACAAATCATGTCTCTGGCAAAAGAAATTACTGGCCAGAAGATATGGGAAAAGGGCCTTTTAGACGCGATGAACGCAGCCGATCAGGCCAGCCGGGCCAAATCGGAGTTCCTTGCCAATATGAGCCATGAAATCAGGACTCCTATGAATGGCTTGCTTGGAATTATTGACATGCTGGAGAAAACTGATCTCAATACGCAGCAGAAACTGTACGTTGAGATTATTAAAAACTCAGGGGACTCACTGTTGAGCATTATTAAGGATATCCTGGATTACTCAAAGATCGAATCTGGCAAAATCCAAATTAACGAGGAAGTATTCAGTCCATCAGAAGAAGTTGATAAGCAGATTCAGATTTTCATCGGGCTAGGGCAGAAAAAAAATCTGCGAATGACTACCCACCATGGGAAGAATGCCCATAAATATGTAATAGGCGATAAGGAAAAGATCAATCAGGTTATCATGAATTTGGTAGGAAATGCAGTTAAATTCACCCCTGAGGGGGGCGATGTATCCATTTTCCTTGATACAGAAACCTTAGATCATAACCTGATGTATCTCCATTGCCGGGTTAAGGATACCGGGATAGGAATTCAAAAAGAATTTTTGTTTCAATTGACCGAACCTTTCTTTCAGGTCGAAAGCTCTAACTCACGATCGTACCAGGGTACAGGATTAGGATTGGCTATTGCAAAAAAGATTGTTGAGTTGTTGGGAGGGGAGCTCAAAATCCAAAGCGAACATGGGGTTGGTTCAGAGTTCTCATTCTCAGTTTTAGTGAAAAAATCAAAGAAACTTGAGATACATGAATTCCCCTTGGAATTGGAAGGAAGAAAGGACTGGACAGGAATGGCTATCGAATATCCTCTGAGAATCCTTTTGGCGGAGGATAATGAACTCAATCTCCAGCTGATGACTTTGATGCTGGATCAGCTTGGATATAATATGGAAATAGCCAGAAATGGCACAGAAGTATTGGAAAAGATAAAGGGACATACCTTTGACCTCATTCTAATGGATGTCCAAATGCCGGTCATGAATGGATTGGAGGCTACCAAAAAAATCAGAAAGGAACGATCAGGGTCAGATGTTTGTATTATTGGACTTTCAGCCAACGTATTTGATGAAGATCGAAAAAAAGCAATAGAAAGTGGAATGGATGATTACCTGACAAAGCCTATCCGGATGATGGTACTGGCCAAAAAACTTGAGCAGTTTTACCTTAAGTCAAAACAAAAGGTATAAAAAAACCGAGTCTGAAAACCCGGTTTAATTTTTATAGTGTGGTATTTAAATCGAATGCTTCCAGATAGTCTGCAACTCTTCGCACGAACATTCCTCCCAAAGATCCATCTACCACACGGTGGTCATAGGAGTGGGATAGGAACATCTTGTGACGGATTGCAATCACATCTCCGGTTGGAGTTTCGACTACAGCGGGCTTCTTTACGATAGCTCCTACGGCCATGATCGCTACCTGAGGTTGCAGAATGATCGGAGTTCCCATCACGTTACCAAATGAACCAACGTTTGAAACGGTGTAAGTTCCGCCGCTCACATCGTCTGCAGTCAATTTATTGTTTCTGGCTTTATTTGCCAGCTCATTTACTTTTTTAGAAATGCCCACAATATTGAGTTGTTCAGCATTGTGAATTACCGGGACAATCAGATTTCCGGAAGGCAATGCCACAGCCATTCCAATATTAATATCTTTTTTACGGATGATTCGGTCACCGTCCACAGAGATATTTATCATCGGGAAATCACGGATTGCTTTAGCTACAGCCTCGATAAAGAACGGGGTATAGGTAATTCCTTCTCCATACTTTGATCTATAAGCATCTTTATTGCGCTCCCTCCAAAGAACAATATTGGTCATATCTGCCTCCACAAATGAAGTTACGTGAGCAGAAATTCTTCTGGATTCGATCATTCTCTGAGCGATCATCTTACGCATCCGATCCATCTCTATGATTTCATCCGATGCCGATACGCTTACAAGAACTTTAGGCGCAGAAATAGACGGAGTTGCAGAAATCTGCGATTTTTCACCTCGTACTTTGAGGTAATTAAGCATGTCCTGCTTGGTGACACGGCCCTCTTTGCCGGTGCCCGGGATTTTGGAAAGTTCTGATTTTGAAATTCCTTCTTCTTTTGCAATGCTTAAAACCAACGGAGAATAGAAACGTCCATCATCTGAAAGAATTCCTTCCTTAGATTCTGGGAAACTAATCAATGCGGAGGTATTTGCAGGTGCTGCTGAAATCAACGCTTCCTTTGTGTTTTCAGCGTGGGAAGTTTTTGAGGTTGAATCATTTGAATCGCCTTCCGTCTCAATTATTGCAATAGTTGCTCCAACTGCCACTACATCTCCTTCTTTCGCCAGGATCTTTTTGAGGATTCCTCCATGAGTAGCTGGTACCTCGGTATCTACCTTATCAGTGGCTACTTCCAAAACAGACTCATCCTGATCGATGCTGTCTCCTTCTTTTTTAAGCCAGGTAAGAATTGTTCCCTCCGTGATACTTTCACCCATTTTGGGCATCAGCATTTCTACACTTGCCATACTTGATTCGTTAATTATATTGGGTATATATTCAATTTTTAAAATTAAATTTTATCAAATACTATCCCAAACCTTTGTGATAAAATATTATTCTTCTTTTCCCAAAATGCAGATTCGAAGCAGGTTTAATACTGCCACTGCTGTAAGTTGAATATTCAGCATTCGGTCCTGGGTTAGCTGTAGTTTTTTTGCTTTCGCAAAACCATCACCCACACACGCAATCCAGATAGTTCCGACTGGCTTTTCATCAGTTCCGCCATCCGGACCTGCTATTCCGCTGCTTGCCAATCCAAAATCCGAATGAAAACGATCTCTGACACCGTTGGCCATTTGGAGGACGGTCTCTTCACTTACCGCGCCAACTGAACCCAGCGTTTCGGCTTTTACTCCAAGCAATTCACTTTTGAGTTGGTTCTGGTAAGGTATAATCCCTCCCTGAAAATACGTGCTGCTACCGGGAACGGTCGTGATCAAATGGGACACATATCCACCCGAACAGCTCTCAGCCAAAGCTATGGTTTTATCAGCTTTCTTCAAAAGTTTGGCAATCGCCGTCTCCAGAGTATCTTCGTTGTAGCCGTAGACGTATTTTTCGATAGTCGGAAGAACGGATTGGATCTGAGCCTGAATTTCTGCTTCAACCGTTTCTTTTGAATCTCCAAATCCGGTCAGTCTCAACTTAACATGGCCCAAAGAAGGTAAATAAGCCAGTTTGATATGGCTTGGCAAAGCATTTTCCCAATCCTTAATCAAATCTGCCAGCCAGCTTTCGCCGATTCCAACAGTTTTGATGACCTGATGTACAATAACAGGAAGGTCGAAAATCTGTGGAACCTTTGGAAGTACAAAGTCTTTCATGAGCTTTTTCATCTCATGAGGTACTCCCGGCATAGACATCCAATAGGTGCCATTTCGCTCAAACCACATTCCCGGAGCGGTTCCCACTTCATTTGGGATGTAGGTGCAGCATGCCGGCAAATGTCCCTGAAGAATATTCAAGGGAGTCATTTCTCTTCCTCTTCGTCTGAAAAATGAACTTACAGCTTCAACCGCTTCCGAAACTTCAATAATTGGGCAATTAAAAAACTCGGCCAAAAGTGGCTTCGTCAGATCATCCTGGGTGGGACCAAGTCCGCCAGTGATCAGGATCAGATCGGCTCTTTTTTCTGCTTCGGCAAAAGAAGTCAATATATCTTCGCGATTGTCTCCGACAGTAGTTTTCCGAACGACCCGTACACCCAATAGGTCGAGCTCCTGACTTATCCAATGGCTATTGGTATCTACTATTTGGCCATAGAGCAATTCGTCTCCAATGGCTATGATTTCTGCTTTTACGACTTTCACGATTAATTGATTGTTGGATTTACTATCTGACTTTTACTTTTCGGAGCATTTTTGAAAAGACAGTCGGGAAAAATCGCTTGAGATAAACTGCAAATATTTCTTTGCCTCCGATGTAGACTTCTTCTTTTTGCTTTCGCAAAGCGAAAAAGATCTTGTCTGCGCATTTTTCAGCACTCATTCCGTTCGCCTGTGCATCATCCATGAAGTTGAGAGGTGTGCCGTCTCCGGTAATTGCATTTACCGAAACCTGAGTGCGTATGAAGCCCGGACAGATCATGGTTACGGTAATATTTTCTCTGAATTGCTCGGCTCTGAGCGAGTCAAAAAATCCGTGCAGGGCATGTTTCGAAGCAGCATAAGCAGATCTGTAGGGAGATCCAAATTTCCCGACAAGGGAAGTGATGACAGCAAAATGTCCTGATCTTCGTTCAATGAAGTGGGGTAGGAGTGCTTTAGTCAATGCCACTGTGCCGAAGAAATTCACTTCCATGAGTTTTCGATCCACTTCAAGCGCTGTTTCCCGAGCGAGTGAACGCTGACTGATTCCTCCATTGTGAAACATAATATCAATCTGGCCAAAAAAGGCGATGGCTTGACTCACTTTTTCTTCAAAATGATCTGACTCTGCCAAATCCAAAAGCAAAACAGCGCAAAGCTCAGGGTTTGGTGCATTTGCCTTCACAGCTTCTAATGCTGCTTTGTTTCGGGCAGAAAGAATCACCCGATAGCCTTCTTGCAAAAATTTGATAGCGGTAGCCTCGCCAATTCCGGAAGAAGCGCCGGTTACCCAAATTACAGGTTTGGACATGAGTTAAGATTTAATTTTTTCGTAATTCACGAATGAATATCCGTATAGATGGTTTTCATCGGCAGGATGATATTCGCGATAGGTTTCTTTCCAAACAGACTCATCAATTTCGGGGAAAAACGTGTCTCCATCAGGTTCTGCTTCGACTTCTGTGATGATCAATTCATCCGCCAAGTCAATCGTCTGACTGTAGATCTCTCCTCCTCCGATAATGAAAAGCTTTTCCACTCCAATCTTGTTACAAAAAATAAAAGCCTTTTCCACCGTTTCAAAAACGTAATGGCCTTCCGGAACTTCAAAATTCTGATTTCTGGTGATTACAAGATGTGTTCTGTTTGGCAATGGTTTGCCAAGAGATTCAAAGGTCTTTCGACCCATTAATATGTAGTTTCCGTTGGTGATGTTTTTAAATCGACGGGAATCTGCCGGAAGCCTCCAAACCATGTCATTTTCTTTGCCAATGACGTTGTTTCGGGCTTTTGCAGCAATGAGAGATATCTTCATGAAGCCAAAATTGAATGCCTTGAAGATAGCAGGCTTTCCTATGGGAAAAAATAAAATATGTGTATTCGCTTGATTGCACGTGCCAAAATAAAATTCTGAAAACCTTTCCCTTCGACTACGCTCAGGGACCGGATTTTAGTTTTAAGACTTGGGA
>VFKK01000330.1 GCA_009885605.1 Cyclobacteriaceae bacterium
GCAACTGTGGTCAGTCGACCGTAGTCTGTGGACGATTATCCGCCATTTTCTCACCTCATTTTCACCTTACTGGCAGAATTGCGGATAATCATATTCATTTAATATTCAATGAATTAAATCTCTTAGATGTTGATCAACTTTTAAAGTTTATCAGCCTTCAATTTTCAGGGACATTATTTTTTGGAATAAGTATTCTTAGAAACCTGATTAAATTGGCATCTTATTATTTAAAACAGATCTTCCTCAAATGGAAATTTTAATCATTATCGCCTTGGTTTTGCTCAATGGTGTTTTTGCAATGTCAGAGCTTGCATTGGTATCATCCAGAAAATTCAAACTTGAAACAGCCAGCAAACTAGATAAACCAGGAGCAAAGAAAGCATTGGAATTGTCTGAGAACCCTACCCGGTTTCTTTCCACGGTTCAAATCGGAATTACTTTAATCGGAATTTTATTAGGGGTCTATAGTGGAGAAAACCTTACGAATGATGTAGAAAATTTCCTACTTCAATTTGATCTGATTGCTCCGTATGCCAAAACCCTTGCAACCGGAATCATTGTAATTTTCATTACTTATCTCTCAATCGTTTTGGGAGAGTTGTTTCCGAAAAGACTCGGAATGACTTTTCCTGAGCCAATAGCAATAGCATTGGCAAGGCCGATGAATATTTTGTCCAAGATAACAGCACCCTTCGTGTGGTTGCTTACCTCATCAAATGACTTCCTTTTGTTGGTATTCGGAATTAAGAAACCAATGGATTCCCGTGTTTCTGAAGAAGAAATTAAAGCATTGATAAAGGAAAGTGCCGAAGGAGGAGAGATTCAGAATATTGAACAGGATATTGTGGAGAGAGTTTTTGAACTGGGAGATCGAAGGATCAACACCCTTCTGACCCATAGGACAGAATTGGTCTTTTTTAATATTACCGATTCATGGGAAACGATCAGTGCAAAAATCAATCAGGAAAAGCACTCCGCTTATCCAGTGTGTAAAAACAATAATCTGGATGATGTCATAGGTTTGGTTCTTCTCAAAGACCTTTTTTCTCCTCAATTGCAGTCCGGATTTAAACTGACAGATTACCTAAAAAAACCTCTTTTTATAAATGAGACGTCCTTTGCATATCCGGTTTTGGAGATTTTCAAAAAAGAAAAATTACACTACGGCATTGTGATAGATGAATATGGGTCCACTATGGGGATTGTGACCATGGATGATGTAGTGGACGCCTTAGTTGGAGAATCAACCGAGTTTGATCAGGATGAATATCAGATTATTCCTCGGGATGAATCTAGTTGGCTGGTGGATGGACAGTATTCTTTGATTGATTTTGTAAAATATTTTGATCTCAATCTGAAAAGTAAAAATTCCCCATTCACGACGGTGGCGGGATTAATCATACATAAGAGCAGCAAGGTTCCCTCGGTAGGAGAAAAAATTAAACTGGAAGGATATGAACTTGAGGTGATCGATAAAGACGGGCAGAGAATCGATAAAATAATGGTAACGAAATTGAAATAAGAGATTCTTGATCTGATAAAGGCTTTTTTCAATTATCGCCGTCGAAGGTCTTGGAGCTGTCAGCTACCAATTCCTGCAGTTCTTTCAACTCTTTCTCCGTCAAATCCCTCCATCTCCCAACCGGGACATCCAAGTGGATATTCATGATTCGAATCCTTTTGAGTTGAGTAACGCTAAAACCAAGATACTCGCACATTCTTCTGATTTGTCGATTCAGCCCTTGTTTGAGGATAATCCGGAACTTGAATTTACTAACCCTCTCTACTTTGCAAGGGTCGGTAACTGTATCCAAAATCGGAATCCCTTGCGACATCTTCTGGATGAAATGATCGTTGGCAGGTTTGTCCACCGTTACGATGTATTCCTTCTCATGATTGTTTTTGGATCGTAGGATTTTGTTGACGATGTCTCCCTCGCTCGTTAAAAAAATCAGCCCTTCGCTGTCTTTGTCAAGTCTACCGATTGGAAAAATCCGCTGAGGATGCTTGATGTAATCAATGATATTATCCTTTTCACCTTTGGTATCGGTAGTGGAAACTATTCCGACAGGTTTATGGAAAGCGATGTAAGTATGCTTTTCAATGGGTTTTCCAACCAGTTTCCCATCTACTCTGACTTCATCTTCCGAACCGACTTTGGTGCCCAATTCCGGAATCTTACCATTTAAGGTAATTCTTCCCTGCTCCAATAACTGATCTGCTGCTCTTCTGGAACAGAATCCAACCTCACTCAGGTATTTGTTGATCCGTATCGATTGTTCTTGGTCCATCAATTGAGTAGAAAGAATCAGTGGCTTGACGCCAAAGGATCAATTAATCGTAATTATCAGCAAATTGAATTAATGACCGGGAGTTCCCCATTCATCTTCGAGTCTTTTTGCCAGCAGTATTTCAGGATTTTCCGTGAAAGAAATTCCGGCTAATAAACCCATTGCCTCAGATTTTTTTGATTCAAAAGCCATTCTATTGGTTGCTAAAATAGGTTCAGAAGGGGGGATTTTTTCCTGAAGCCAATCTTCCTGTTTTCCATTCTTCCAGAATCTGAAACACAAGTGAGGTCCCGTAGCAAGACCTGTACTCCCTACATATCCAATTACCTGACCTTGTCTGATTCTTGAGCCGGCTTTAATTCCTTTTCCGATTTTGGACATATGAAGATATTGCGTGGTGTAGGTGCCGTTGTGTTTAACCTTCACATAATTTCCGTTGGCAGAAGTGTACTTGGCTTCTAAAACCGTTCCTTCTCCTACCGATCTGATTTCGGTACCTGAAGGCGCAGCATAGTCAGTTCCAAGATGAGCTTTGAATCGTTTTTGAACCGGGTGAAATCTTTTCAGATTATATCTCGAGCTGATCCGGGTGTATTTGAGAGGATCTCTGAGAAAAGCTTTTTTCAAGCTGTTGCCATCCTGATCAAAAAAATTGACTTCACCATTTTTGTCAAATGGGATTGCATGATAGGGAACTCCCATATGCTCAAAATAAGCAAGCTTGATATCGGATACGCTGATGACGTTTCCACCAATGATTTTCTCCTCGTAAACGACTTTGAATTTGTCTCCTTTCTGCAAGCGTTGAAAATCCACTGACCAACCGTACAAATCCGCAAACTGGTCAATCATATCAGGTGACACATCTTGCTTCACCATATCGACATAAAGAGAAGTCTCAATTATTCCACCTACTTCACGGCTTCTGATTTCTGCTGGTTTCTCAGCCTTATAAATATTGAGAGAGTCCAGGTTGAAGACTACAAATTCTGCGGGATTGGGCTCGTAAATAAAAAATTGAGCTTTCGTAGAATCTTCCGGAGTGAGAATGGTGAACTTCTGATTTATTGAAATTCCTCTGACATCGAAAACTGCTTTGGACCTTCTTGCCAACTCATCGATGATTTGATAAGGGACATTAAATGGTGCCAGAATGGATCCAAGCGTTTGGTTTTTGCTCACCGTGCCTTCCACTATATTGAGTCCGGTTACATTTATTCCATAAAGAAATACTTCTTTAGGAACCGTCTTTATGATTTCTTTTACAGGAATAGTTTCTGTTTTTGAAAAAAGCGGCAAGCTAAAATACTGGAGGGAGGTTGCTACGCCTAGGGTGAGTACAAGCGCTGCAATACCAATCCAAATCTTTTTCATTACTATCTAATCTATATGGGGAAATAGAATTTGGGTTCAAAAAACGGAAAACGGGCGGTTTTTCCAAGTTTTGAGGAAGAAACCTTCCGACGCTCGTTTACCAACTATGATGCCAACGAAGAAAACTTATGATTTATTATTCAATTATTAATTTTAATCCATTCGATCAAGGCCCTGCAATATTACACTCTTTTCAAAAAAACAGGCTGTTACTCTAACTTTCTTCAAAGAATTAATCAAAATGGAAGCTATTCATTCAATCATTCGTGCTTGGTGATTTTCATTTCTTTATCTTTACCCTCCCAAAATAGAATTAAATCATGCTGAGAACGCACACGTGCGGCGAACTGCGCCTACATCATCAAAATCAGGAAGTAACTCTTGCAGGCTGGGTACAGCGGGTAAGAAATAAAGGTGGATTGATCTGGGTAGATCTTAGAGATCGATATGGATTGACTCAGTTGATTTTTGAGGAAGGCTCGTCAGATAAGTCTCTTTTGGAAAAGGCAAGTCAGTTGGGTCGTGAATTCGTCGTTCAGGCTACCGGAGCTGTCATCGAGCGTACCTCTAAAAATGATAAGCTCCCAACAGGTGAAATTGAGATAAAAGTGAAAACCCTTGAAGTTCTCAATTCAGCCAAAGTTCCGCCTTTCATTATTGAAGACGAAACAGACGGAGGTGATGAGCTCCGCATGAAATACCGATATCTTGATTTACGAAGAAATGTAGTCCGTGAAAAACTGCAGCTTCGTCATAAAATGATGCAGGAGACTCGAAAATACATGGATGCTCAGGCATTTATAGAGGTGGAAACGCCGGTACTTATTAAGTCAACTCCTGAAGGAGCTCGTGATTTCGTAGTGCCAAGCCGTGTGAATCCGGGAGAATTTTATGCCTTGCCCCAGTCGCCTCAAACCTTTAAGCAATTGCTGATGGTAAGTGGGTTTGACAGATATTTTCAGATTGTGAAATGCTTCCGTGACGAAGATCTCAGGGCAGATCGACAGCCTGAGTTTACTCAGATTGACTGCGAAATGGCCTTCGTTACTCAGGAAGATATTTTAAATACCTTCGAAGGCTTGACAAGGCACCTTTTCAGAGAAGTAAAAGGTGTAGAACTGGAAGAAGTGAAGCGCATGACGTATGTGGACTCCATGAAGTATTATGGAAATGATAAACCGGATCTTCGCTTTGATATGAAGTTTGTCGAGCTGAACGAATTGGTTCAGGGAAAAGGATTCTCCATTTTTGATCAGGCGGAACTGGTAGTTGGAATCTGTGCAAAAGGTGGTTCTGAATTTACCCGTAAGCAACTTGACGAGCTGACAGATTGGGTGAAGCGTCCTCAAATCGGAGCAAAAGGCTTGGTCTATTTGAAATACAATACTGACGGATCCTTAAAGTCGACAGTTGATAAATTCTATTCCTCCGAGGACCTTCAAGCTTGGGCAAATGCTTTCGAAGCAAAGCCGGGAGATTTGATTTTGGTATTGAGCGGAGATGCGAAGTCAGTAAGAAAACAGATGTCGGAATTGAGACTTAAAATGGGAGAAGACCTTGGCCTGAGAGACAGGACAGTTTTCAAACCACTTTGGGTTGTTGATTTTCCACTTTTGGAATGGGACGAGGAGACAAAGAGATTTCATGCAATGCACCATCCATTCACCTCTCCAAAACGTGAGGACATTCCCTTGTTGGAAACCGACCCTTCAGAAGTTCGCGCAAATGCCTATGATCTGGTTATTAATGGAGTAGAAATTGGGGGAGGTTCAATCCGAATCCATGATCGGCCAACCCAGCAATTGATGTTTACCCATCTCGGATTCTCAGACGCGGAGGCACAAAAGCAGTTTGGCTTCTTAATGGAAGCATTTGAATATGGAGCTCCACCGCACGGAGGAATTGCGTTTGGATTTGATCGACTTTGTGCGATTTTCGGAGGTTCAGATTCAATCCGGGATTACATAGCTTTCCCTAAAAACAATTCAGGAAGGGACGTAATGATAGACACTCCAAGCACTATCGCCGATGATCAGCTTAAGGAATTATCTATCAGGGTTAGTTTAAAGAAATAAGGAAAGGGGCTTCGGCCCCTTTTTCTTTCTAGACTAGGCATTAGAATAGTAGATTTTCCAATGCTTAGTCCGGGATTACAGTGGTTGGATGATATGAGAACGTATTCCCATGACGATCAGCAATTGGCCGATGGCATAAGTTCCCATAATCAAAATTCCGGCTTCGGGAAAACTTTCATAAAATCTGCTGATTGCAATTACTCCATCTGAAATGAAAAACAGGCAGGCACCAATGAAGACTTGCCAAAATGAGGAGGGATTACATTTTCCAAATCGGTCCCGTGCAGTACTGAGCATGCTTACAATGACCAAGATGTATAAAATGACAGGAATTTTTAAAACTCCCAGATTTGGATTGACCAGATAAAAGATAATTGCAGCGGAAATATAAATGGGAAGATTGAAGAGAAAGAGCTTAATGAAATTGATATTCCCGAGTTTTTCAGGAGCTTTTTGAGCGACTTTGAAGCCGATGATGTAACAAACATGTGCCAAAAGGAATGATCCAAGCCCGTATGCAAATAAATCCGGCCACATCAGGAGGATATCTCCTATCCATGAGAAGATCAATGCCCCGAGAACAGCTTTTGCTAGCAAGGTAGTAGAGATTGGCTTGGTGATCTGATAGAAATATAAGGTCAAACCCAACAAAATCACGGGTTTAGAAAAAAATCTCCAATCATTTTTTCCCTCCAAAATAAAAGTAATATCTGCCAGTGTTGCCACTAAAAACAGATAAAGCCAAAGCAAATTTTTATTTCTCAATGCGTAGAATATTTGGATTTTGATTATAAATATAGATGTATTGACTGTAAATGGTCTTTGATTCCAATGGAGATTTTGAGATTTAGCCAATTAACAATCTGGTAAGGCAACTGGTTATAACATTGTTTTTATTCTGAAAACATCAAAATAACTAGATAGCCCGCTTATAATCCACTGTTTTTCATGCCTTAGTGAAAATTTTATTTGCTTCACAATGTTAACAAATTGTTAAAAAAAGTGAAATTTGCCTTAGAAAATTTAACTCTGAATTCCCATACTTCCTTTTGCCCAAGATTACCTTTGTGAAGAATTCTATCAAAAACCAACTTCAATATTAAACAAAAAACTATGAGGCAAAATTTACTGAAAAACTTGTTGGCAGTCATGTTCCTTGTGTTAAGCACAGGCCTTGCAATGTCACAGGGTGTTACAACTGCCGGTATGTCCGGTAAAGTGACCGAAGCAAATGGTCAGCCCCTCCCGGGAGCAAACGTGGTAGCCACTCACTTACCTTCAGGTACCCGTTACGGTGCTGTTTCGAATCTGGATGGCAACTTCTCAATTCCAGGAATGAGAGTTGGTGGTCCATACAGATTGTCCGCATCATTTATTGGGTATGCTACCCAGGAAGTTGAGGGAATCGTTCTCTCTTTGGGCGTTTTTTCCAATGTTAATTTGGTGATGTACGAAGACGGTCAGGAGCTTTCTGAAGTGGTAGTGACCTCTACTTCAAACAATGTTTTCTCAAATGACAGAACAGGTGCAAGCACAGCTATCGATAACAGAGCTCTTAGCACACTTCCAACTATTTCAAGAAGCATTAATGATTTCACAAGATTGACTCCTCAGTCTAATGGTCAGTCTTTTGCAGGACAAGATTCAAGGCTGAACAACATTACAGTGGATGGATCTTACTTCAACAACTCATTTGGTTTGGGAAGTGGAAGCAATCCGGGAGGAAGAACGGGAGTTTCCCCTATTTCTTTGGATGCAATTGAGCAAATCTCTGTCAACGTTGCTCCTTACGATGTAAGACAGGGAAACTTTACAGGTGCAGGTGTAAATACTGTTACCAAAAGCGGTACCAATGAATTCTCTGGTTCGGCGTATTATTTTTTTAGAAACAACAATAACGTAGGTACAAAAGCCGGAGAGAACACTTTTAAACCGGGAGACTTTACATACAATCAATTAGGTTTCCGCGTGGGAGGACCGATCATCAAGGATAAATTGTTCTTCTTCGCTTCATTCGAAGATGAGGCTGAAGCTAGACCTGGAACGACTTGGACAGCAAACAAAGGTAATGAGCCAATTCAAGGTAATGTTACACGCGTTTTGGCATCTGATCTCGACGGGGTTAGTTCTTTCTTGAGAGATAAATTCAATTATGAAACCGGTCCATATCAGGATTACGACAACGAAACACTGGGTACAAAATTCTTGGTAAAACTGGATTATAACATAAATGACAAAAATAAACTCAGTTTAAGATATAACCACTTAGATTCATCTACTGATGTTTTGATGTCTAACTCCTCCTCTCTTGGCTTCGGTAACAGAAATTTGAGACCAGAATCTATGAGTTTCCAAAATTCTGATTACAGCATCAATGAGAATATCAGATCATTTGTAACTGAATTGAATACAAGGATTGGGGATAATATGAACAACAGTCTCATCGTGGGCTACACTTATCAGGACGAAAGCCGAGGATCTAAAGGTGATTTTTTCCCATTGGTTGATATTTTGAACAACGGTTCTAATTACATGTCTTTTGGTTTTGAGCCATTCACTCCAAACAACGAATTGAGATATAAAACATTTCAGATCCAAAACAACCTCCAAATATTTGCAGGAAAGCATACGATTACCGCAGGTTTTAGCTATGAAAGATATGAGTCTGAAAACGTATTTTTCCCGGGATCTCAGTCTGCGTATGTGTTTAACTCACTCGATGACTTTTACAAAGACGCAAACAACTTCCTTCAAAACGGAAATTCTGTTCCATCAAATGTGAACCTTAGAAGGTTCCAAGTAAGATGGAATAACATCCCTGGGTCAGAAAAACCTGTTCAGCCTCTTGAGGTCGATTATGTAGGTTTTTACGCACAGGATGAAATTCAGATAAAGGATAATTTGAAAGCTACTTTTGGTCTTAGATTCGATATTCCTTTCTTTGGCGAAACTGCCCTTAGAAATGGAGATGCAGAAAAGTTGCTTTTTAGAAATGGCGAAAGTGCTTTCGTGAATTTCAGAACTGACCAGCTCCCTGAAGCAAACATCCTCTGGTCCCCAAGAATAGGCTTCAACTGGGATGTATTTAACAATCAGAAGACCCAAGTAAGAGGTGGTACTGGAATTTTTACAGGAAGACCAGCATACGTTTGGATTTCCAATCAGGTTGGAAACAATGGAATTTTGACAGGTTTTGCTCAGTTTGACAATACCGTTGTAAGACCTTTCAATCCAGATCCAAATGCTTACAAACCTACTGAAGTATCGGGAGCTCCTGCAGCCTCTTATGAATTAGCTCTGTCAGAACCAACATTTAAATTCCCACAAGTATGGAGATCAAATATTGGAATCGATCAGCAATTGCCAGGTGGAATCGTAGCAACGGGTGAATTCATTTACAGTTCAGATGTCAATGGAGTTGCTTATTACAATGGCAACCTGCCTGTGCAGCAAACTTTGTTTTCAGGCCCGGATGATAGACCGAGATACACCAGGAACAGAATTAATAGCAATATCCCAAATGCGATTGTCTTGTCTAATCAAGCCATCGGTAATTCATGGGTAGCTTCCATTTCATTGGAAAAACCTTTTGGGAATGGGTTGTATGTGAAAGCAGCTTATAGCTATGGTGAATCTAAGAATACTGTAGATCCAGGATCAATTGCTGCAGGGTCGTATTTTGGAAATCCGATTTCAAGAGATCCAAATAATCCAGGTTTGGGGATTTCTTCTAACAATCTTGGACATAGAGCATTTGCTGTAATAAGTTATAATAAAGACATCTTCAAGTTTGGAAATACGTCAGTTTCCCTGTTTTGGGAAACTCGTACAATCGGTAATGCTAGTTACACATTCAGTGGTGACATGAATGGAGATGGTGGTTTGTCAAATGATCTGATATACATTCATGCAAATACAGATGAAATGAACTTCCAGCAGTACACCGCGACGGTATCTGGACAGCCTGTAATTTTCACTGCACAGCAGCAGGCAACTGCCTGGGAAGCATATATCCAGCAGGACGAATACTTAAGAGAAAACAGAGGAAAATATGCTGAAAGAGGTGCAGTAATTATGCCTATGGTAAGTCGAGCTGACTTTACTTTTGCTCAGCAGCTGTTTACCAATATCAACGGTAAGAGAAATACGCTTGAATTTAGAGTGGATATCTTGAATGTAGGCAACTTACTTAACCAGGATTGGGGTCTAGGTCAGACTTTCAATTCTACTCAACCATTGGTTGTACCTTCCAGCAATCAAGGTGGTCCTGCAAATGCCCAGGGAGTTTCTCAGTATAGACTCAGAAACTTTGGTGCAGACCTAATTACTGAAACTTACCGTTCAACAGCTACAGTGAATGACGTTTGGAGAATGCAGTTTGGTCTGAGATATATTTTCAATTAATCCTTTCGATTTACAGGAATTTAAAAGGCACCCTTCAAAGGGTGCTTTTTTTATTTATTTTAGATTTTTGCTGGAAAAGGCACTATGATAAAAAGTCTGCTGTATTTATTTTTTTTCCTTTGCTCACTCACTGCCTTAGCACAGAATGATACCCTTATTCTGAAAAATAATGACTTGATGGTTGGGGAAATAAAAAGCATGGACAAGGGAATTCTGAAGATTGAAACGGATTATTCGGATGTTAATTTCAAAGTATCTTGGTCAGGAATCAAAAGGGTGAAAACCACCAGACATTACCTCATTACACTTTCAGACGGAAGGAGATTCAATGGGAGTTTTAAGAGTGTGGATGATGAAAAAGTAGAAATCGATACCGAACTCCCGGTTCTCCTCATTAAATTTTCACATAAATCGGGCAAGACAGAAAAACCCTTTGGAGTGAAAGTAATAGTGCCCTCATCCAATATGGTCTATCTGGCAGCATTGGATGACGGATTTTGGAGCAGGCTTTATGCTAATATTGATTTTGGGTGGAGTCTGACCAAAGCCGATAATCTGAGGCAGGTAAGCTTTACTAGTAGGTTGGGTTGGATATTTGGCAGACCGATGGAAAATCAGCTCCGCGATCAATGCGATGAATTCAACTCAGGATGATATCGAACCTACAAACAGAACTGACGGATCTATAGACTTCAACTATTTTCTTCCAAACGATTGGTTTGCCCTATATAACTTTGGATTTCTGTCAAATACAGAACAAAAAATTATGCTAAGGGTAAATAATATGATCGGAATGGGTAAATACCTTTTTCACACAAATAAAACTTATTTAGGAGCTGCGGCTGGGTTGAACCTCAACACTGAAGAATTTCTCGATGAAGAAAATACCTCCAATAGTTCTGCGGAAGCCTTTTTCGGCGACAGTATAATATTTACGATATCGGAGATTTGGATTTACTTACATCTGTCACAGCGTATCCCAGTTTAACTGAATCCAAAAGATTCAGAACAGATTTCAAATTTGATATTCGATATCTGTTTTAAGATAAGAACCACTGTCAATTATGACACTAATCCAACACCAGGAGCTTCTACTTTGGATTATATTTTTCAAACCAACATTGGCTGGAAGTTGTAAGTAGAATCCTTGAATTTCCTTTGCTTTTATCCGGTAAGAATGCATCAAGTTGATTGATTTCGCTCCCCTATTAGCAGTTCATTAAAACATTCCCAATTTTCTACCATTGATGGCAAAGATTTGCCTCCAGTATGTTTTATAGTCTTTTACTGAATAATCTGAGTTAATTTTACATTCCAGTAAACTTTTTACCGGTCATTGAGTCTAACCTCCATGCTATACTTTAAAGAATACATACACTCAGAGAGCAAAGAATGGGTCGTCTTCATTCATGGAGCTGGTGGATCTTCTGCAGTTTGGTATAAGCAGCTGAAAGATTTCAAAGTGCATTACAACTTATTGTTGATTGATTTGAGAGGTCATGGTAAATCAGCCGAACTTCCGCAAGCAATTTATAACGAGGAATATACCATTCGAGCCGTTACCGAAGATATAATTGAGGTCCTTGATTATATTAAGTTACCGCCAGCTCATTTTATGGGAGTTTCCTTGGGGACGATTCTTGCACGACAATTAGCGGAATTACAACCCGATAGGGTTAAATCTCTGGTAATGGCAGGTGCGGTAACCCGGCTGACTACCCAGTCACGGGTTTTGGTTTTTCTGGGGAATGCTTTTAAAAAAGTAATTCCTTACATGTGGCTCTACAGCCTGTTTGCTTTTGTAATCATGCCAAGAAAGCAACATGCTGAATCAAGAAACTTGTTTATCAGAGAAGCTCAGAAGCTTTGCCAAAAGGAGTTTATCCGCTGGTTCAAGTTGACGAAAGACATAAATCCTCTTCTGAGGTATTTTAAAGAATCCGATTTGGGTATACCGACTTTGTATGTGATGGGCGATCAGGATGTGATGTTTTTGGAGCCGGTAAAAAAAATTGTTAAAAACCACACAAGTTCCATACTTAAAATTTTGGACAAATGCGGACATGTAGTCAACGTTGAACAGCCACAGCGGTTCAATGAAATCTCGCTCGCTTTTATTCGAAGTCAACCCTAAACCGAGTATTTTATTTTCTTTATGAAAAAACAGACTAAGATCATTCTGATCGTCGGCATCATTTTAATCATTGCGGTAGCTTTTTTTTATCCAAGACTGAATACCCAGAAAACTCCCGAGCCAGCTCCGGGTGCTGGGGCCCCGGCTGGTGCTTCTCAGGATTTGCAGGTGAATGCCGTGAAGCTTAAGCTGGAAACTCTTACTAATCAACTTCAGGTAACAGGCACCATTTTGCCGAATGAATCTGTGGAATTGAGATCAGAAATCTCTGGACTGGTTGACCGGATTGCGTTCAAAGAAGGTCAATATGTTTCTAAAGGGACGCCGCTGGTTTATCTGAATGACGACCAATTGCAGGCACAGTATCAAAAACTTCAATTCACACAAAAGCTATTTGAAAGTCAGGAAAACAGACAAAAACAATTGTTGGCAAGAGAAGCAATTAGCCAGGAAGAGTACGACATCGTCCTGAATCAATTCAATACCACTCTTTCTGACATTAAATTGGTAGAGGCTCAGCTTTCTAAAACAGTCATCAGAGCTCCTTTTAATGGAAGACTTGGACTCCGAATGATCAGCGAAGGTAGCGTAATTGGAACGGCCGATGTGATTGCATCATTCGTGAATATAGATCCGATCAAAATTGAGTTTTCAATACCTGAGAGATATGCAAGTGATGTCAAGGTGGGAGCATCCGTTTACTTTGCAAGTGAATCTTCTGATCAGGAAGTGGAGGGAAAAGTATTTGCATTTGAGCCACAGATCGATCAGGCCACCAGAACATTGAAATTGAGAGCTCAAAGCTCAAACAAGGAAGGAAAATTTTTGCCGGGCATGTTCGTGAGAATTCGATTTGTGTTGGCGACTTTGGAAAGTGCTCTGTTAGTTCCAGCAGAAGCCGTGATTCCTGAGTTGACAGGATACAAAGTTTTTATAATAAATGCTGAAGGCAAAGCCGAGGAAAGAATCATTGAAATCGGCACTCGTACAGATACTCAGGTTCAGGTATTGAAAGGCTTGAATGAAGGTGATCTGGTCCTCACAACAGGTGTAATGCAAGCAAGGCAGGGAATGCCGGTGAAGTTTACTCAAATCAATTAAGATGGCAAGTCTTTCAGAGATCAGTATTAGTAGGCCGGTATTGGCCATTGTGATGTCCCTGGTGATTTTATTATTTGGGGGGATCGGTATCTCTTTATTGGGCATCAGAGAGTTTCCAAGTGTAGAGCCACCGGTGATCAGCGTGAGTACCAGCTACGTCGGTGCCAATGCGGATGTAATCG
Organism: Cyclobacteriaceae bacterium; assembly: GCA_009885605.1. Lineage (GTDB taxonomy): Bacteria > Bacteroidota > Bacteroidia > Cytophagales > Cyclobacteriaceae > Algoriphagus. Next base: position 13,562 of record VFKK01000330.1, read on the forward strand.
AAGCTCAGATTACAGAGCCATTGGAGGAGCAAATCAATGGTATCCAGGGTATCAAATCCATGACCTCAGTCAGTGCTGACGGACGAAGTAATATCACTGTCGAATTTGAAGTGGGCGGAGATTTGGAAGCTGCCGCAAACGACGTAAGAGATAAGGTTGCCGGAGCACAAAGAAACCTTCCTCCTGATGCAGAACCTCCAGTTGTTGCAAAATCTGATGCTGATTCACAACCGATTTTTTTTCTGAATGTCAGCAGCAAATCCCGAAGTCTTCTTGAGATTTCGGATATAGCTAATAATATTTTTAAGGAAAGGCTTCAGACTATTCCTGGCGTAAGCCGGGTTCAGATTTGGGGAGAAAAAGCGTATGCCATCCGATTGAGAATGGATCCATTGAAGATGGCATCCTATGGCATCACTCCTCTGGATGTACTAAGTAAAGTTCAAAGTGAAAACATTGAGCTTCCTTCCGGAAGAATAGAAGGTCAAAATATAGAACTGTCAGTTCGTACTAAAAGTCGTTTGAGTTCCCCTCAGGAGTTCAATGATTTGATTATCAAAGAAGATCAAAATAACATCGTTCGTTTTCAGGATATTGGAAAAGCTGAACTTTCGGCTTTGAATGAGAAAACTGTTTTGAAGCGAAACGGAGTACCAATGCTAGCGGTTGTTTTGGTTCCGCTCCCGAATTCAAATAGCATCGAAATAGTAGATGAGTTATACCGCAGATTGGAGTTTATCAAAAAAGATCTCCCGGCAGATATTGAAATTGTTATTGCATTCGATGGAACTCAATACATCCGAAGTTCAATAGCTGAAGTAGAGGAGACTATCATTACAGCTTTCATTTTGGTGGTAGCGATTATTTTTCTATTTCTTCGGGATTGGCGAACCACATTCATCCCTGTGATTACGATTCCGATCTCCTTGATTGGGGTGTTTTTCATTATGTACCTGATGGACTTTTCGATTAACGTCCTTACTCTTTTGGGGATTGTACTCTCAATCGGACTGGTAGTAGATGATGCGATTGTAGTTTTAGAAAATATCTATTCGAGGATTGAAAAAGGGGAAAGTCCGTTAGAAGCTGCCAAAAAAGGTTCTGAGGAAATCTTCTTCGCTGTTATCGCCACTACTGTTGCGTTGGCAGCGGTATTTCTTCCGGTTATTTTCCTGACAGGTACTACTGGTAGACTTTTCCGTGAATTCGGTATCGTGGTAGCAGGATCTGTAATTATCTCAGCTTTTGTAGCATTGACCATGACTCCGATGCTAAGCGCGAGAATGCTAAAAAGAAGAGAAAAACATAACTGGTTTTACAATTTTACTGAGCCTGGCTTTGTGTGGTTAAATGATGCTTATGACAGATCACTGAGCTGGTTCATGAAATTCAAATGGGTTTCGTTTGTTCTAATTGGCTTCATGGGAATCGGTATTTATTTTTTGATTACTAATCTCAAGACCGAGCTTGTCCCTATGGAAGACAGAAGCGAGGTTAGGATAAATCTTGCAGGACCTGAGGGAGCTACTTTTGGGTATATGGATCGGGTAATCGATGATATGGTGACGCAATTTGAGTCCGAAATGCCAAAAGAGGAAGTTGATGGACTAATCTCAGTTACTTCGCCGGGTTTTGGAACAGCCAATACAAATTCAGGATTTTTAAGATTTATTTTAACTGACGCAGACAAGAGGTCCCGAACTCAGCAACAAATCTTTGAGGATATCAACGTCAGGTTGAAAAAATTCACTTCGGTCAGAGCTTCGGCTTCTCAGCCTCAGTCAATTGGAGACAGAAGAGGAGGGCTACCTGTTCAATATGTGATTCAAGCCAATTCGCTTGAAGAATTGAAGGAAGTGATTCCACCATTTATGGAGAAAATCGGTCAAAGTCAGGCCTTCATTTTCTCTGATATCAATTTGAAGTTTACCAAACCGGAACTTGAAATAGAAATAGACAGGGAGAAAGCCAGAAATATTGGAGTTTCCGTTCAGGAAATTGCCCGTACGCTACAGTTATCCTATTCAGGCCAGCGTTTTGCGTATTTCATCATGAATGGTAAACAATATCAGGTGGTAGGTGAAATGCAATTGCAGGATAGAAACGAGCCAATAAATCTCCGGATGCTCTACGTGCGTGCAGAGAATGGACAACTCGTTCAGCTTGATAACTTGGTGAAGGTGAAGGAAAGAAGTACTCCCCCTCAGTTGTATCGTTACAATCGATTTGTGAGTGCTACAATTTCAGCCAATTTGGCAACCGGTTACACAATCGGAGACGGTTTGGATGAAATGGATCGGGTAGCAGCAGAAGTTTTGGATGATTCCTATGCCACAGATGTGGCTGGTCCATCCAAGGAATTCCGTGAGAGTTCAAACAGTTTGCTTTTTGCGTTTGTGTTCGCTTTGGTGTTGATCTATCTGGTGCTTTCGGCTCAATTCGAAAGCTTCATGGATCCGCTTACGATCATGTTTACAGTTCCTTTGGCATTGTTTGGAGCATTATTTACACTTTGGATTTTCAATTTTACCCTGAATATCTTTAGCCAGATCGGGATCATCATGTTGATCGGTCTGGTCACCAAAAATGGTATCCTTATCGTTGAATTTGCAAATCAACGGAAAGATGAGGGAATGTCTCCTGAAGAAGCAATTTTCGGTGCAGCTGTGGCCCGATTCCGTCCGATTCTCATGACC
>VFKK01000057.1 GCA_009885605.1 Cyclobacteriaceae bacterium
ACCAAATCCCATCAAACGAAACGGATCGTTTTTGTCTTTTGCTTTGTCAAGGTATTTTTTAGCATCTCCCCCGTCAGCCTTAATTGCTTCAAGCATTTCAATTACAGATTGATTTGCACCACCGTGAAGTGGTCCCCAAAGCGCGTTGATACCTGCAGAAATGGAAGCATAAATACTTGCCTGAGAAGAGCCTACAATTCTAACTGTCGACGTAGAGCAGTTTTGCTCATGATCAGCATGTAGAATCAAAAGAGAATCCAATGCTTTTGCCACAACCGGATCGACTTCGTACTTCTCGGCAGGAAGTGCAAACATCATTTTGAGGAAGTTTGAACAATAGTCTAACGAGTTGTCGGGATAATTTACAGGGTGACCCATTTCATTTTTAAAAGCCCATGCTGCAAAAGTTGGCATTTTGGCGATCAGCCTGATGATGCTCATGTTCACTTCCTCCTCACTTCTGTTAGGATTCAATGAATCGGGGTAGAATGCAGTAAGAGAACAAATTAAAGAGGAGAGTACTCCCATTGGGTGAGCGTTGGAAGGGAATCCCTCTAATATTTTTTTGATATCCTCATGCACGAGGGTATGTCGGGTGATTTCTTTTGAGAAATCCTCATACTGGGTTTGAGTAGGCAATTCCCCATAAATCAACAAATAAGAAACTTCAAGGAAAGTTGATTTTTCTGCAAGATCTTCGATTCGATAGCCTCTATAACGTAGGATTCCTTCTTCTCCGTCCAAAAATGTAATGGCACTCGTTGTTGATCCTGTGTTTTTGTATCCTGGATCGATGGTGATGAGTCCGGTTGCACTTCTGAGTTTTGCAATATCAATTGCAGACTCTTTTTCGGTTCCGGTGATAACTGGAAGTTCAAAATCTTGACCGTTGAAGGACAATTTAGCGGAATCAGACATATATGTTTTGTTTGAAATTCTGTTTTAGAAAAAACCTATAAATATGGCCTTAAGTTAATAAAATCAGTCAGTTTTTACGGTGATAAATGGATTAGAGGTAAAATAAACATCATTTTTTAATAAAACGGTTGATGAATTCTTTCAAAAATTGTAAAGAATATTTATTTCAGGCTTTAACCCATTTATGAATAGAAATGTAAAATCTTACCCATTCATTTTTCTTATAAAAAAAGCCCCGAAGGGCTGATTTTATGCACAGAAGTGCTCGAATACTTCCACCAAGTGATCACCGATCATTTTGGCACTTCTACCTTCAATGTGGTGACGCTCTATAAAATGTACCAGTTCACCATCTTTGAATAGAGCCATTGCAGGAGATGATGGAGGATAAGGCAATACCATTTCTCTAAATTTAGCCAAGGCATCTCGGTCATTTCCTGCAAATACAGTTGCCAATTGAGTTGGTTTTACTTTTGCATTTTCGACTGCGTATCTCACCCCCGGTCTTGCTGCTCCAGCAGCACATCCGCAAACTGAGTTTACTACCACAAATGTGGTTCCTTTATGATTTGGACCTAATTGCTCAGCTACCATGTCGGCAGTTCTGAATTCTTCAAATCCTACAGTGGAAAGTTCCGCTCTCATTGGAGCGATTAATTCTTCTGGGTACATATTGAGTTACTTTATAGTTGACAATTTAAAGAAATCCTAATTCTAATTTTGCAGCCTCGGACATCATATCCTGAGAGTAAGGAGGATCAAAAGTGATCTCGACTTCTACATTGTTGATTCCCTGGATCTGCTGGATTTTTTCCCTGACTTCGGTTGGAATGTATTCTGCAGACGGGCAATTGGGTGATGTCAGCGTCATCATCACGTATACATTGTTTACGGGATAAACTGTGATTTCATAGATAAGTCCCAAATCATAAACATCCACCGGGATTTCAGGATCATAGACAAGCTTAATTGCCTGAATCACCTTCTCCTTCAGATTGGTGATTTGACCGGCTTGTCCGTTTTCTTCCGTTTCCATATTCTCAGACATTTTGTTTGGTTTGAAACGCCAGAGCGTAAAGTTTAATTTGCTTGATCATCGAAGCAAATCCGTTGGATCGCTGACTTCCAATAATACTTCCCATTCCAATCCTGCTGACGAAATCCAATTCAGCGTTGAGAATTTCTTCAGGTTTGCGATTATTCAAAACGCGAAGCAAAAGAGAAATCAATCCTTTCGTTATGTCAGTATTAGAATCCGCTTTGTAATTTATTTTTCCATCCTGCTCATCGGCTACAAGCCAGACTTTAGACTGACAGCCTTTGATAATATTTTCCTCTTTTCTTTCTTCCTCTGGAAAAGCATCAAGACTTGCTCCCAATTCCATGATGTAAAAAATGGTAGATTCTTTATCATCACCGAGGATTTCAAACTCGGATACTATTTCATCCTGTATGTCTTTGATGCTACTCATTTATTTTTAATTCTGGCGATTTTGGCCACACTTTCAGCCAATTTTTCAATTTCCAATTTGGTGTTGTAAACAGCAAATGAAGCCCGGACAGTTCCGTCAATCCCTAATCTTTTCATCAAAGGTTGAGTGCAATGATGCCCGGTCCGAACAGCAATCCCATTTGCATCGAGCATTACACCTACATCAAATGGATGCATGTCTTTGATGTTGAATGACAAAACACTGACTTTTTCAATTGCCGTTCCTACCGGAATAAATCCTTTGACTGAAGTCAGAAGCTCATTGGAATATGCCAGCAAATCGTCTTCGTGATTTTTGATATTCTTTTTCCCAAGACCTTTGATGAAATCCAGGGAAGATTTGAACGCAATCACGTCTGCTATATTAGGAGTTCCGGCTTCGAATTTGAAGGGAATAACGTTGTAAGTGGTCTTCTCAAAGGTCACTTCCTTGATCATTTCTCCTCCTCCTAGAAAGGGTGGCATTGCTTCCAATATTTCTCTTTTGCCATACAAAACTCCAAGTCCGGTCGGACCATAAAGTTTGTGTGCTGAGAAGGCCAGAAAATCGCAATCCAAATCCTGAACATCAATTTCAAGGTGAGTTGTGCTTTGAGCGCCGTCAAGGAGAACTTTTGCACCTACTTCGTGGGCAGCGTCAATAATTTTTTTGACAGGATTTATCGTGCCCAATGCATTGGAAGCATGAACGATGCTGACTAGTTTGGTTTTCGGAGAAAGTAACTTTTGGAATTCTTCGAAGATGATTTCACCGGATTCTGTAATCGGAATGATTTTCAGAATCGCACCTTTTTCCTCGCAGAGCATCTGCCAAGGAACAATATTGGAGTGGTGCTCCAGGGTAGAAATGATGATTTCGTCATCTTTTCCGATGAACTTCCTGCCGAAAGTTTGAGCTACAAGATTGATACTCTCTGTAGTTCCTTTGGTGAAAATGATTTCTGCAGATTCTTTTGAGTTAATAAATTCCTGAACTGCCTCACGAGTTTCCTCATAATATCGAGTCGCCCGGTCTGCTAAAGCATGAGCTCCGCGATGGATATTGGAATTGTCGTGAGAATAATAGGTCGACAATGCATCCAAAACCGACTGAGGTTTTTGTGTGGTTGCCGCATTGTCTAAATAGATCAGGGGCTTGCCGTGCACTTCTTGATGAAGTACAGGAAACAAGCCCCTGATTTGATCTATGTTTAAACTCATTTGATTAGATTTTGCTTCCCAATCTCGCCTGAACCAACTCAGTGCAGTAGGAGCGGAAGTTTTCTTCTTCGATATGTGTGAGTACTTCGCCTGCAAAGGCATACAGCAAGAAGCCTTTTGCCTGATCTTTTCCGATTCCCCTCGTTTGCAAATAGAACAATGCTTCGTCATCCAATTGACCCGTGGTGCAACCATGAGAGCACTTTACGTCATCCGCCCAAATCTCCAATTGTGGTTTGGTGTTGACGGTAGCGTCTTCTGAAAGGAGAATATTGTTGTTTTGCTGAAAGGCGTTGGTCTTTTGTGCGTCTTGTCTGACAAAAATTTTCCCATTAAAAACTCCTCGGGATTGATCATCCAGGATTCCTTTATAAAGCTCATTGGATTCAGCATGAGGAACAGTATGATCCACGTTGGTATGATTATCCACGTGAGTTTTGCCATTGAGCAAATACAGTCCATACATGTTTCCTTCCGAATTGCTTCCAAGAATATTCAAACTCAGGTTGTTTCTGACCATTTCGCCAGAAAGGGAAATGGTAACGGATGAAAACTTTGAATCTTTCTGAATGTCAGTTTCGATAGTACTTACTTCGAAAGCATTTTTGCCTTCGTTTTGAAGTCTGTAATAATGGACATGAGAATTATGGGCTCCACTGATCTCTACAACTTTATTGATAAAGTAAGGAGAAGCGCTTAGGTTGATGCTTTGATCTATAAAAGTCACTTCTGCAAAATCACCGACTTCTATCCAAACTCTTGGCTGAATCGCTGCTCCTTCATTTTCTTTGTTGAAGGAAAGCAACAGGATTGGTTTTTCTATCTGAGCTTTTTTAGGAACGCTGATGAAAATTCCATCTTCGAAGGAAGCTTGGTTTAATGCACAAAATGCGTCTTTACCAGGCTTAGCGATGCTCCCAATAGCTGTTTCAGATTTTTCGGATAATAGGCTCACTTCTATTCCGTCAATGATTGAGGAAAGAGAAGGCTGGAATTTTCCGTTAGTAAAAACCAAAACATCACCCGAAAACCCTTCAAAAATTGCTGATTTTACTGTTTCAGCTGATACTTCGAACGGTTTGGCAGGGGAGAGTTGAGGGAAAGTTTGCTCCAGTTTTTTGGTGATTCCGGTGAATTTATATTCTTCAGCTTTCGCAGCAGGAAGTCCCTGAGTGAGGTAACTGGTTTTTGCTTCAGAGCGGGAATTTTCGAATCCTGAGTGGGTAGATTCCAATAATCCCTCGAAAAGGTCTTGTTTTATCAAGGTACTCATGAGTCGTTTTTTAGAGGGAAATCAGACAGTTGCTTCAGAATCTACGGCTTCTTTGATCCAGTCGTATCCTTTTTCTTCCAATTCCATTGCAAGTTCTTTGGTCCCCGATTTTACAATACGGCCTTTGTAAAGCACGTGTACAAAGTCAGGAATAATGTAATCCAATAATCTCTGGTAGTGAGTTACCACGATTGTTGCTGTCTTGTCGGACTTCAATTGATTGACACCATTGGAAACAATACGGAGCGCGTCGATATCCAGTCCTGAATCAGTTTCGTCCAGGATCGAAAGTGTAGGCTCGAGCATTGCCATTTGGAAGATCTCATTTCTTTTCTTTTCTCCACCGGAGAAACCTTCGTTAAGCGATCTGCTCAAAAGCTTTTGATCAATCTCGACAAGTTTCATTTTCTCCTTCATCATAGTCAGAAACTTCACAGCGTCCAAAGGCTCTTGACCTCTGTATTCTCTAACCTGATTTACTGCAGTTCTGAGGAAATTGGTTGAGGAAACCCCTGGGATTTCAACAGGATATTGGAATGCCAAAAAGACACCTTCTCTTGCGCGATCCTCAGGAGCAAGGTCCAGAAGATTTTTTCCTTTGAAAATTACCTCACCTTTGGTTACTTCATATTCTTCTCTGCCTGCCAAAACTGAAGCGAGGGTAGATTTTCCGGAACCATTTGGTCCCATGATAGCGTGAACTTCACCGGCTTTTACTTCCAGATTGATACCTCTCAAGATTGGAGTTCCTTCAATGGAGGCATGGAGATTTTTTATACTAAGCATGATTCTATTTTTACAGATTTTAATGGTCTATTCTTTCAAATAGAGATTATCCAACAGATCCTTCAAGTGTCAAAGCCAGCAATTTCTGAGCTTCAACTGCGAATTCCATCGGAAGTTGGTTGAGTACTTCTTTAGCGTATCCATTCACAATCAAGGCTACTGCGTCTTCTGTGGAGATGCCACGCTGATTGCAATAGAAGATCTGATCTTCACCGATTTTAGAAGTGGTTGCCTCGTGTTCTACTTTCGCAGTAGGGTTGTTGATATCGATGTAAGGGAATGTATGAGCGCCGCATCTGTCCCCCATTAATAAGGAGTCGCACTGGGAGAAGTTTCGAGCGTTGGTCGCTCTCTTCATTACCTGAACCTGACCTCTGTAGGAGTTTTGAGATTTTCCTGCGGAAATACCTTTCGATACGATTCTTGATTTGGTATTTTTTCCAATATGAATCATTTTCGTTCCGGTATCAGCCTGCTGATAGTTGTTGGTCACAGCTACTGAATAAAACTCACCGATGGAATAATCGCCTTTCAGAATACAGGAAGGGTATTTCCAGGTGACGGCAGAACCGGTTTCTACCTGAGTCCATGAGATTTTAGAATGGTCCCCGGCGCAGATTCCTCTTTTGGTCACGAAGTTGAAAATACCGCCTTTTCCGTTTTTGTCACCTGGAAACCAGTTTTGAACGGTGGAATATTTTACCTCAGCATGAGCACCGGCATAGATTTCTACAACAGCTGCGTGGAGTTGATTTTCGTCTCTCTGAGGTGCAGTACAGCCTTCAAGGTAACTCACGTAAGATTCGTCTTCTGCCACTATTAGAGTTCTCTCGAACTGACCTGTGTTTGCCGCGTTAATTCTGAAATAAGTGGATAGTTCCATCGGGCAACGAACACCTTTTGGAATGTAGCAGAATGAACCATCTGAAAATACAGCGGAGTTCAAAGCTGCATAATAGTTATCAGTCATAGGGACTACTGATCCCAAGTATTTCTTGATAAGCTCCGGATGTTCTTTCACAGCTTCGCTGAAAGAACAAAAAATAATACCGAGTTTTCCTAAGGTGTCTTTAAAGGTAGTAGCTACAGAAACTGAGTCTAATACGACATCAACAGCAACACCCTCAAGTCTCTTTTGCTCGTTGAGAGAAATCCCCAAACGTTTATAAATCTCAAGCAGTTGAGGGTCTACCTCATCAAGATTTTTTGTTTTCTTTGCTTGTTTTGGAGCAGAATAAAAGATCAGGGATTGAAGATCAATTTTAGGATAATGAACATTTGCCCAAGTTGGCTCATTCATATTTCCCCAAGTTTTATAGGCCTTAAGTCTCCATTCAAGAAGCCATTGTGGCTCTTCTTTCTTCGCAGAAATCCATCGGATGATACCTTCATTCAACCCAATCGGCGCCTCGTCGGCTTCCATATTGACTGACCAGCCGTGCTCGTATTCTTTTGAAGTAAGATCTTCTAAAATTTGGTTGTCTTTGCTCATAGGATGAGTTATTTAGACTAATTACATATTACCTGCGAATGTACAACATATAATCAAATTATAATGTTCGCGGCCACCTCAAAAATCTATAAGTTCATTCGATTATTGATAATAAAGCATGCTAGAATTGATTTTGAAGTACTTTTGATAAAAAAAAGTGTTACGACTGCAACACTTTCTGAAATCAAAACTTCCGATTTTTAGTAAAATTATTTATTTAGATTTAGTCTTAATTGGGTAATTTCGCAGCCTCAAAAAATTGGATTGGGCGATTAATGGATTCTTCCAAAACAATCAATGTCTCTGTTCTGTCGATTCCTTCTACTTTTTGAATGCTATTCAGGACTAATCGGAGGTGGTTTGTATCCCTGCAAATTATTTTTGCAAAAATGGAGTAATTACCTGTAGTGTAATAAGCACTGACTACCTCTGAAATAGACTTCAGTTTTTCAATCACCGTATCATAGAGAGAACTTTTCTCAAGGTAAATTCCGAGAAAAGCAGATATGTCGTAACCTAATTTTGAGAAATCAATATTGAGTGTGGCACTTTTTACGATGCCCATATCTTCTAATTTCTTCATTCTTACATGGACAGTACCGGAGGACACGAATACTTTTTTAGCAATTTCCGTGTACGGGGTTTTAGCATCCTCATTTAATAGAGAGATGATCTTGAGGTCTATGTTGTCGATATCTAAAATTTTATCCATTTTCCTTGCTCGGTTTTAGATGATTTATAATTATTGCGCCTGTAAATTAGAGATTGTTCAAAATAATGCAAAATTTTTTTTTCAATTTGTAATTTTATCTTAAAACCATTTACTTTGGACTTGAATAAAATGACTGGTGATATATTTGGTCATCTAATCAATAGGTCAAATTAAAATTTGGTTTTCTTCTATTTTCCAAATAATGGCCTTAATTAATTCGAAACTTTTAATCTCTAAAGTTATATTTGGGTTTATATTCTGAAAAGAGTCTCGCTGATGGCGAGACTTTTTTGTTTTTAAGTTAAAATTTAAAATACAAAAATTTGCATTTGAAATTTTTTTTCCTGTATTTTTGATGAATTGAAAAATTCATTCAGTACAATTCAATTTTTAACACCATGAAGCATCTAGTGTTTTTATGCCTTTTTATCAGCGTGCCTCTAGCCAGCGGAGATCTAATAGCTCAGGAAACTGCTGAAGTGGAGGAGGTAAGATTAAATTTTATTCAGTACCATAAATTAAGCCTGAGGAATCTTGACACAAGTCCAGAATTTGAGAAAGTATCACTTCCCAATGAACTTGAAATCATTCCATTGTCCGTTGTTGAGGAGAATGTAGCCAGAAACTTGAATTCTCATTGGGCATGGGCCGAATACTCATTAGACATGATTGATAGTTACTCCCCATTTCTCTTCAGAACAAAGAAAAGTTCTTCAATAGAGGAGATTAAAGTTTTATTGCAGGTTAATTCTCGTGGAAGACTAAGTGGTTTTGAGGTTTTGGGAGATGTTGACAAAGGCACATTGGAACGATTGGATCACATTTTAAGAAAACTCCCTGATTGCAAACCAGTTCCCGGTTTTGATAAATATGGTCAGGAGACTTTTGAATTGACTATCAGAAAATACTAAACCGGTTAATCCGGTTTTTTTTTGAGCGGTCGGTTCCGCTTTGATCTCTATTTCTATTTTTAAGGGACCATCCCCTCTAACCGTGAAAAAATCTTTTCAATTTCCATTCTAATAGAAGCTGTAGGTTCTGCTTTTTCACAAGTCAAGAATTTAAATCCTGAAGTTGGTTTTCATGAGGTCAAAATTAAGCTCAACCAAGCTTATTGAAACTTTCCAGACTGGTCAGTTGATGCTTGACTTTGTCAAGGAGCTAACCAAGGCTACGAAAATGTCAACAAATTGAAGCTTGGAATTATTTTAGAAAACGATTTATTTCGGAAATAAAGGAGTAAGAGAAAAGAATACCACGACTATTAAAGTGATGTTGGAGAGAAATGAACAATTATAGGAAAAAATCAAACTTTCTTCCAGCCGTAGTGGTCTTCTGAAAGAGAATTTACATTTCATAAAAGACGTTAGACGATGATTAGAAAATTAATAGGAAGTGCGCTTTTTCTCAGTTTAATAGGTACTCAGGTTCTTTTTGCGCAGCAAAAAAGATCTTTGACTCATGCCGATTACGATGGCTGGGAAAGCCTGAATTCTGAGAAGATTACCAAAAATGGGCAGTGGGTTGGATATCAGGTTTCTCCTCAGGATGGAGATACGAGAGTTGAGATTTTCTCTTTCAAAAACCCGGATCAGAGGATCAAAATTCCGAGAGGAACTGGCTTTTCATTTACTCCGGATGATGCTTTTGCAGTGGGGAAAATCGCTCCTCAAAAAGACTCTGTGAAAATGATGAAGCTCATGAAAGTAAAAAAGGAGGATATGCCTTTTGACAGTCTTTTTATCTATCAAATGAGCAATGGAAACCTAATCAAAATCCCTCAGGTCAAATCTTTTGCGCTTCCCTCAGAATCGGGAACCTGGATTGCGATTCATTATGAAAAGGAAAAGCCAAAAAAAGCTGACCCGGCTGATTCAACTTTGAAAGCTGAGAAGCCAAAGAAAACGGACGGCACTAAGCTTGAAGTCCGGAAGCTAGATGGCTCATTAAGTTATCAATTTGAGAGGGTAAAGTCTTTCAGTTTTGCTCCAAACGGAGACTATTTACAATATGTCCTTGCAGAGGAAGACACGTTGGACAATGCCGCTATTTACGTTTTGAATCTGGCTTCCGGCGAAAACAAATTGCTTTCCGAAGGAATGACTTCCTATAATAGTATGACTTTTTCTCCCAAGTCAAAATATCTCACCTATTTGGCAACAAACGATTCTGCGAAAGCTAAAAAGCCCTATCACGCCCTTTTCCTGACTTCAATTCCTTTTTTAATTACCGAGGAAATTGCCTCAAAAACCTCAGTCGGAATTCTTCAAAATGGCCGAGTGAGTGCAGATGGAAATTTGAAGTTTTCGGAAGATGAATCCCGGTTGTTCTTTGGTGTGGCTCCGGATTATGTGACTTACGCGTATGGTGAAGACACCACGATTCTGGATGAAGAAAGAGTTAGCCTTGATATCTGGGGCTGGCAGGATTCTGAGATTCAGCCGATGCAATTGGTGAAAAAATCTGCAGACGAAAAGCAAAGCTATCTGGCAGCAATAGACTTAGGTACAAAAAAGATCACTCAATTGGGAGAATCTGAATTGGAAAATGTAATGCTGGAATCTAAAGTCAGACGTGATTTTGGATTGGCTTGGACGGATGCACCCTATCGCAGAAACTACAGCTGGGATGTTCAAATTGGGAGGGACTTATATTTGGTCGATTTTAAAACAGGGGATAAAACTCTGATTGAAAAAGATGCTTCCGGTTCGCCGGGAATATCTCCAGAAGGAAAATATGTGCTTTGGTATGATGGCAGAGATAGTTCCTGGGTGGCGTTTGATATAGCTGAAAAGAAGAAAATCAGCCTCACCAAAAGCCTTCCCGTTCCCTTTTACGAGGAGCTTCACGATTCCCCCTCACTACCGGGAAGTTATGGAAATGCAGGCTGGTTAGCCGAAGATGCCGCAGTTTTGATTAATGATCGATTTGATATCTGGAAAATAGATCCCAAAAAACCGCAAGAGGCTATTAATATGACTGGGAGTTTGGGCAGGAAAGAGAATCTTGTTTTCAGAAGGGAAGTGCTAGATCGCGATGAAATCAGCATCGATCCAAAATCCGAATTATTGCTTTCTGCATTCGATGAAGTCACAAAAGATGCAGGTTTCTACACAAGTATGGTTGATGGGAAAGCTGCACCAAAGGAAATTCTTATGACTGCAAATGCATACAATGGTTTGCTGAAAGCGAAAAATGAAAAGAACATACTTGTGCGAAAAAGCACTTACGCCGAATATTCGGATTTGTACTTGGGAGATTTGACTTTCAAAACCCTGCTGAAAGTTTCAAGCCTTAATTCTCAACAAGCGAATGTGAAATGGGGATCAGTCGAATTGATATCCTACCTGACAAATGACGGTGTTTCATTGCAGGGTTTGCTTTTCAAACCTGAAAACTTTGATCCAATAAAGAAATATCCGCTAATCACGTATTTCTATGAACGGAATAGTGATGGTTTGCACAATTACAGAGCTCCTGCGCCAAGTGCATCGACTATCAATATTCCATATTTCGTGAGCAATGATTACATGGTTTTCGTACCAGACATCAAGTATGACATGGGATTGCCGGGACCAAGTGCTTACAATTGCATCATTCCAGGGATTCAGGCTGTTATCGCCAAAGGCGGAGTTGATATTGCCAATTTGGCGATTCAGGGACAAAGCTGGGGTGGATATCAGGTTGCCTATCTCATTACGCAAACGAACATGTTTAAGGCAGCAGGAGCTGGTGCGCCGGTTGTCAATATGACTTCAGCTTATGGAGGAATCCGCTGGGGCACCGGGATGAGCCGCATGTTTCAATACGAGCAAACGCAATCCCGAATAGGAGGGACGCTTTGGGAAAAGCCTTTGTATTATCTGGAAAACTCACCTTTGTTTTACATGGATTGTGTGAAAACTCTGGTTTTGATCATGCACAACGATGCCGATGGATCAGTGCCTTGGTATCAGGGCATTGAGATGTTTATGGCTTTGAAGCGTTTAGACAAACCTGCCTGGCTGCTTCAGTACAATGGTGAGGATCATAATCTGGTACAGCGAAAAAACAGAAAAGATCTCTCGATCAGAATGAGTCAGTTTTTTGACTTTTACCTGAAAGGAGCTCCGGCACCAAAGTGGATGACCGAAGGTCTTCCGGCCGTGGAAAAAGGGAAAACGCTCAAATACGAATTGAATAACTAAAAAAAAATGACCGCCCCTTCTTAAAGGAGGTCATTTTTTTTAGCAAATCAAATTGCTACAGCAGCCTTAATATGTGGGTGCGGATCGTAATCGATCAACTCAAAGTCCTCATATTTAAACTCGAAAATATCGGTCACGGCCGGATTGATTTTCATGGTTGGAAGCGGTCTGATTTCTCTGCTAAGTTGAAGTTCAGTTTGCTCCAGATGATTGGAATATAAGTGGGCATCACCGAATGTATGCACAAAATCTCCGGGCTTTAATCCGCAAACCTGAGCTACCATCATAGTGAATAATGCATAGGAAGCTATGTTGAACGGAACACCGAGAAACACGTCTGCACTGCGCTGATAGAGTTGACAAGAAAGCTTTCCGTCTGCTACATAAAACTGGAAAATCGTATGACAGGGAGGAAGCGCCATGTGATCCACATCAGCCACATTCCATGCACTTACGATATGTCTTCTACTGTCAGGCTTTGTCTTGATTTGGTGAATCAGATTTTTGATCTGGTCGATTTCACCGCCTTTTCCATCCGGCCAATGTCTCCACTGATAGCCATAGACCGGACCCAAATCTCCGTTTTCATCAGCCCACTCGTCCCAGATGGATACTTTATTTTCATTCAAATATTTGATATTGGATTCACCACGGAGAAACCAAAGCAACTCAATGATGATCGACCGAAGATGAAGTTTTTTAGTGGTCACTACCGGAAATCCTTCTGAAAGGTCAAATCTCATTTGATGTCCGAAGATGCTCAGCGTTCCTGTGCCGGTTCGATCTTCTTTTTTGGCTCCTTCATTCAGGATCTTTTGCATCAAATCGTGATATTGCTTCATGGGATTTTTGATTGGTTCTAGGTGAGGCAAGTTAAGAAGTAAGATCAATAAATGGAAAGGAAGGCAAACAAAGCCGACCCAAATTTTCTTCATTCTGATTGGAAATTTTTGAAAATTCAGTCTGATTAGTTGGAGGATAAAAAGGTAAATTTTCTATCTCCTTATATGTAGAGTTCTAATTTTCAGCCGGTATGGAGTAACCCATTTCAAAGGACTGCATATTTTTTCTTCTCTGGTTTTCGTGCTGATAGAAGCCTTGTTTCCTTCTGTTGTTTCTTTTACTTCTGCGGAAAGTTTGAGAAAATAAGAATCGGATATGTAGAATTATTGCTCCAAACCTTCCCATGTAAAAGTAGCCGAAACCGGGTAATGGTCGGAATAATCTACTTCCCGATGCGTTTTAAACTGAACAGCTTTCAGGCTCGGGTCCGTAAATATGTGGTCTATTCTGAGGAAAAAAATTATTTTGTTGTACGTGAAACCAAAACCACGTCCAGCTTTTTCGAATGCGTTAATTAGGTTTTCACTCAGTTTAAAGTAAGTGTAAGAATAGGGAATCTCATTGTGATCTCCCATCAGAATCACCCGATGCGGACTGTTTTTGATGTGTTCTGTCAATACTTTGAGTTGCTTGCTTCGAGCCAGGCTTCCCCGGTTTAATTTCCCTAGAGTTTGCCGGTAGTTTTCTTTGATTTCGTCTAAATTTTCCAAACCATCAGAATCGATTTTCATGGATTCCAGATGGACATTGTAAATTCTGATAGTATCACTTTTAACCAGAATGTCTGCAAAAATAGCCCCGTTGGTTCGGTTATTATCGAACACTTTCCCTTCATGAATAATTGGATACCTCGAGAAAATAGCCATTCCATAAGATTTCTTTTGGGGGCTTCCTTCTATTACCTGAAAGGAATGTTCGAATCCTTTGTCTTTTCCAAGGATTTTGATCGCATTTCTGGAAGGGGTGGTATAATCCTGATAAAACTCCTGAAATACCTTGACATCTGCAGGGTGATCCTGAAGCCAAATGAAAACATTGGGATCAAATTTATCCCCTGCTTTTGCTTTGTAATCAAATAAGTGTGCATTGTAAGTCAATACTTTCAAACCCGCAGCGTCCTCATTTTTAGGATGAATTTGGAATGTAATCAAAGCGAATTTGTACCCGATCAAAAGAGCGATCAAAGGAAAAAAGGCGAGTCTTCTCCAGGAAAGAGCAAGGATGGCCAACAAAAAAAGATTTGCCAGCCATGCAAATGGAATGAAAAAAGGTAAAAGCCCTACGTATGAAAAATACTCCGGCGAGATGTAAACACTTGAAAAAAGTATCAGTGAAATAATGAAGAAGGATCCTGTGATGAGTTTCATTAAACGTTTTTGAAGAACCTTTATTAATTCCTGGCGTGAGCTGGAGAATAGTACGAGAACAACGAAGAAGAAGGAATAAAATTGAAAAATTCTAATCCTGGTAAAGATTTAACGGAGTATTTTGACAAAACAGTTTAGAAAAAGTTGAAAAGCAAAATCTTTCCCTGAGAATAGGCCGTTAAAAAGTATAAAATTTAAGGAAGCCTGAAATTTTGCAGGATTGCTGATTATTAGTTATTTCGAAGAGAAATTTCAAACAAATGAAAAAACACAATTTTATCTGGATCATCGCTGTAGCTGTAATGACCATAGTATCATGTAGTTCCAAGCCCACAGATTCCACGGAGGTGGTTGCCACAGGGGAAGCTGAAGAAACTGCTGTAGATTCTGAAGAAAGGCCAAGTCCATTGGAAGTAAAGGATGGAGAATTTGCAGGCAAAAAAATCAATGTTCACTATGGATCACCTGCTGTGAAGGGCAGAGTTTTGTGGGGTGACCTTGTTCCTTACAATGTTGTGTGGAGAACTGGTGCAAATGAAGCAAGCTATGTTGAGATTGCTCAGGATGTGACTGTTGAAGGCAAAGCTTTGCCAGCAGGAAAATATTCAATCTTCACGATTCCTAAAGAAACGGGTCCGTGGACAATCATCTTCAATTCGGAGTGGAACCTGGAGCATGGCCATTTTCAGTACGATGAAAAGTTCGACGTTTTGAGAGTAGAATCAACCCCAACTTGGGAAGCAACAGCTCAAGAAAGATTGTCAATCGATATTGAATCTCCCGGAATTGTAATTCGCTGGGAAAAATTAAAACTTCCGATTACAATTCAATAATATTCTGATTCCCAAAAGCCCTCGATTTATTAAATCGAGGGCTTTTGTTTTTTAAAGGAATACAAAAGACAAGATTTGAGTGTAGGAAGATTCAGAGATTCGGGTAATTTCGCTTTGTCACTTTATTTCCAATAAATGAAATACTTCAGTTTTTTCTTTGTCCTTGCCTTAACGATAACTCTTGCAGTCGCTGTATCAATACCTCTGGGATCCATTCCTCCATTAGCGCCGTTATTAGATCCAAATCATGGCTTTTGGCAAAACTCAATCAGCGAAGATGCTATGGCCGAAGAGGAGCTTGTTTTGGACAATCTCTCTGCTCCGGTTTCCGTGGTGTATGATCAAAATCTGATACCTCATATTTTCGCTGAAAACGATGCCGACTTATATAGGGCGCAGGGATATGTGACAGCACAGCACAGACTTTGGCAGATGGATTTTCAGACCTTGGCAGCTTCCGGAAGAATCTCCGAAATTGTTGGGTCTGTAGCTTTGGATCTGGACCGGATCACCAGGAGAAAAGGTCTCGCATTTGGTGCTGAGCTAGGCTTAAAACATTTGCAGGAAAACGATCCTGAGACATTGGCATTGGTGGAAGCCTACGCTGATGGTGTGAATCAATACATCAACCAATTGGACGCTGCAAGGCTTCCTGTAGAATATAAAATACTGAATTACAGGCCAGAAGCATGGTCAGCTTACAAATCTCTTCTTTTGCTCAAATACATGTCTGACATGTTGGTAGGCGACAGAGATTTGGAATATTCTAACCTGAGGAAAATTCTGGGGCAGGAAATGCTGGATAAGCTATTTCCGGAATTCCCAGCGAAAGTAGATCCGGTTATTGAAGTTGGAAAGGTTTGGGATTTTCAGCCAATTCCGGTCATTAAACCTGACAGCGTCGATTATCCAACTGATAAACTGGTAATTGATCCTTTGCCACAACCGGCTGAAGGTGCCGGTTCAAATAACTGGGCCGTTGCTGGAAGTAAGACCAAAAACGGTAATCCTATTTTGGCTAATGATCCTCATTTAGGCTTGAATCTGCCATCGCTTTGGTATTCGATGCAGCTTACCACACCCGAACATTCCGTGAAAGGAGCCACTCTTCCAGGAGCGCTGGGTATTATCTCAGGATTTAACCAAAACATTGCCTGGGGAGTAACAAATGCCACAAAAGACACAAGAGATTGGTATAAAATCACTTTTCAGGATGATTCCCGAAAAGCCTACAAATACGGAAACGAATGGAAGAAAAGCACATTCAGAATCGAGGAGATCAAAGTAAAGGGTGAGGATATCTTTTTAGACACTGTTGTATACACGCATTATGGTCCTGTGGTTTACGACAGGACTTTCGGGGCTAACCGACAAGACATAAATTTTGCCTTGAAATGGACCGTTCATATGGGTTCAAATGAGCAAAAAACATTTATGCAACTGAATAAGGCTGAGAATCATGCCGATTACAATGAGGCTCTTAATTACTACGTGGCTCCGGCCCAGAATTTTGTGTTTGCTTCCAAATCCGGAGATGTAGCGATGAGGATTCAGGGTAAATTCCCTTTGAAATGGAAAGGTCAAGGCAAATATTTCATGGATGGGTCTGATCCCAGGATGGAATGGCAAGGATTTGTCCCAAATGAGCACAATGCAAGCACCTTGAATCCAGTAAGAGGATTTGTTTCTTCTGCCAATCAGCATCCTACTGATTCAACTTATCCGTATTACGTCTTTGATAACAGCTATGAACATTATCGAAACAGGAGGCTCAACGGGAAACTTACGGAGATGACCGGGATTACTGTAGATGACATGAAAGGTCTTCAGTTTGATGATTATTACACTCTGGCTTCAGAGGCACTTCCTGTATTGATAAAACTTTTAGGAGATAGTACCATCACCGACTCTAAAGCAAAGCAATATCTGGAGGAATTGACTTCTTGGGATTTTTATGCCGATCCAAATCAAAAAGCACCCACTTTATTCTTTATCTGGTGGAATGAAACCCATCAGAACATTTGGAAATCCTGGAAAGAATTTGGTGCACCGGTAGTGACTCCAAATAATTACAGGACAATAGAATTGTTGGTTTCTGAGCCTAATGGAGCTATTTTCGATTTGAAATCTACTGCAATCACCGAAACGGCAAACGATCAAGTCAGATCTGGTTTTAACCAAATGGTGGAAAAAATGAAAGCCTGGGAGGAAGGAGAAGGGGATTACTCATGGGCAAATTATAAAAGGACAACGATTCAGCATCTTGTGCCTCAGTTCAGCTCTTTCTCTGTAAAAAATGTGTACACCGGAGGTGGTTCAGGGATTCTCAATGCCACGAGCGGAAGAAATGGAGCAAGCTGGAGAATGGTAGTGGAACTGGGTGACGAAATGAGTGCTTTCGGTATCTATCCAGGTGGCCAATCCGGAAACCCGGGCAGCAAATACTACGATAATTTTATTCCAATCTGGGCGAATGGAGATTACTTAAATTTTAATTTGAGAACCCAGGATCAAACAGAGGGAGTATTATTCAAAACCACTTTAAAAGACTGATTATGAGATTTATATTATTGGTAGTGTTGACCATATTATTGGTTGTTTTTTTGAATCCCCTTTTGCCTTTTTGGGCAATCATGATCTTAATTGGAGCATTGGCTGGTTTAATTGGTCTGAAGGGAGCGGAATCTTTTCTTGCAGGAGGTCTCGGAATGGGTCTGGCTTGGTTGGGGCAAAGCTTGTATATAAGTGTAGGAACAGGAAGCCCCCTTCCCAATCGCATGGGGGAATTGATGGGTCTTGGAACAGGAATGACTCTTGTGGGAATTACCGCAGTATTTGGGTTTCTTTTGGGGGGATTTAGCGC
>VFKK01000331.1 GCA_009885605.1 Cyclobacteriaceae bacterium
TAAATTATCTATACACTTTTTTGAACTCGTTCAGCCGAAGCTTAAACGGCTCTCCCTTACTCTTCTCAGGTTGTTAACTTTTTTTGCCTTACATCACTTCAAAGAACTTTTCTCTTACATTTAAGAGTTTGTCAGGGGCGTTTCCCTGAAAGCGAGTGCAAATATCGCGTTTTAATTTTTGAATCAAAACACTAAATAAAAATTATTTAAAATTCTTTATTTGCTACGCTATTCAACTTATTTCCCTGAAGACTTTTCCTTAATTGGGAGTGCAAACATAGAAGAGATCAGATGAATTCGCAAGGGCGCAGGAGATAAAAAGCTTAATCTTTTTCAAATTTTGTCACACCTCTTTCAAAATCAGCTCTTTCCTTTTTTATATAGTGGAACAGTGCTACATGGCTCTCCATACATAATGGATTTGGCTTTGTCCTGAACCATGGAAATTATCCTTCCATAGGCAAAAAGTGGGATATCTATTTTACTGCATCCTTTGACAACAACGGGCCTGTCTCTGAAAATTTCTGAATCTATTTTACTAATACAAGATTCCGCAATGAGGATTTCTAAGGTATAAGGATCTCCAACTACATACCCCTTTGCAAGAGGGTTAAGATAGGTGGCAACGAGCATAAAAGCCCAGTTAGGGACAATCGCATCTGCCGAGCAATAAATCGCTACCCATTTATTTGAATAGAGATTCCAGTCAATAGATTTCAAAGCCTCTCGGAAATCTTTCTCTCTGAGCATCAATTCCTGGTAGAGAAAGGGTTTAAGGTCAAATGTCACCCGCTCCTCTCTTGGATATATTTCCTCCAAATCAATTGTAATGATTGGACTTTGATCAATACGATTTACAATCTCATTCATGAGAGCAATAAGTTCTTTTTGGAATGAAGGGCTTTGAATTCCTTCAAATAGTTAGGAACAAAATAGGCCAAATCTTCAAATTCTTGATTTTGATATTTTACAAATGCTTCTTTACCAATCAAATCTGCAGAGACCGCAATTCGAAGGAAATTTGCATTCGGGTGTTTTATGACTTGAGAAACTTTCTCTACTGCATCACCCACGAAGTAGACCTTTCCTTTTTCTAACAGGCTTTGAAATGAGTTTTCGTCTAGGATTTCAGCATCAATCGGACTCATTCCATTCAGGTCAGAATCAAAAACCTCCCTGTACACTTCCATCCTTCTGGCATCGAGCATCGATACAATCACTCCCTGATCATCGATGTTATGTTTTGCACCCAGTGCTAATGCCTTCAGTGCACCAACTCCTATTAAAGGTAAATCGCCGGAAAAGGCCAAACCTTTGGCTGTAGAGGCACCAATCCTGAGCCCTGTATAGGAACCGGGACCTTCAGAAACTGCAATCGCACTTAATTCTCTAATCTCCAATTCTTGCTCGACTAATGCTGAATCTATAAGGTCCATCAGCTTCTGGGCATGTGCTCCCGTCTCCTCTATTTCTCGAAGAGCAATCAACTCACCATTTTTATGCAGCGCAACCGAGCAAATCGAAGTTGAAGTTTCTATAGATAAGATGATCGCCATTTCTTTATTTAGAAGAGGCTGTCAACACCAATTCCATTTTCTTAGGCTGAGACAAATATTCCTTTGCCAGTTTGATATCAGCATCCTGACTCAATCCTGCCTGAATCATTCCTTCCTGAAAATAGTATCGGGAAACAATCTCTTCAGAAAGTATTTTTTTGATTTCAGCTTTATGAGTGACCAAATCCTGCTCTTTATTATGATGAACCCTTTTTTCAATTGCTTCAATCTGAGCTTTTATCTCTTCGTAATAAGCCTCCTTCTCCGCGTATTTGAGCAAATCATCTACTGACTTCTCCAGATAGGTAGTGTAATCATACTCTTTCCCCTCCAGCCAGCCGACAAATTCATCGTAATCTTGATCGGTCATAGAAAATGACCCGGGGTTTCCGATTTCTTTATGCTTATAAAAATATTGGGTAGCAAAATCGAATATGTGATTTCTACCGACAAGACTATATGAAATAGGGGCATAACTCAAAGATTCTGCTTTTTCATCAGGCTCAATCCCTGCGCCATCGAGAACTGTACGTCCATTCATTGTCTTAAAAGCCTTTCTCAAAGAATCAGGAACTGAAGTAATCTCACCATTTTCCCTGCTTTGAGCATAATCAATCGCCTGAATACATCTTCCGCTTGGGATGTAATATTTGGCAGTGGTTACTTTTAACTGAGAATTATAAGTCAAGGGAATCGTAGTCTGAACTAGGCCTTTTCCGAAGGACTTTCTACCTACCAAAACAGCCCGATCGTAATCCTGTAAAGCCCCGGCTACAATCTCCGCAGCGGAAGCACTACGCTCATTGATCAAAACCACCAATGGAATATCTTTATCTACCGGAGTTTTGGAGGTCTTGTAAGTGAAATTCACATTCTCAAGCTTCCCAATAGTTTTAACTACTTCTTTCCCCTTTGGAATGAAAAGGTTCACGATCTCGACAGCCTCATTGAGTAATCCTCCCGGATTGTCTCTTAGGTCGAGTACCAGTCTGTCTACACCCTGAGCTTTGAGATCAACAAGCGCATTCCTAACTTCTGAGGACGCATTGGTAGTGAAATCTCCAAGTTTGATGTATCCGGTCTTCTCGTCCAGCTTACCATAATAAGGTACGTTCTTGATCGAGATCTTCTTTCGGATCAGGTTAAATTCCAAGGTATCTGTTCCCCGCTTTACCTTTAAATAGACAGGAGTATTTGCCGGACCTTTTAGCAGATCGGACACTTGGGAAGTTGCTTTACCTGTAACATTTACTGTATCTACATAAATAAGGTAATCGGCGATTTTCAATCCTCCACTTTGGGCAGGAAAACCTGTATAAGGCATGATGACCATATTTCCATCACCTCTATTCCCAATTAATGCCCCAATTCCAGCATATTCTCCGGTAGTCAGAACTCTGAAATCATCTGAATCTTCTTCCGGAATGTATTCGGTGTAAGGATCCAATTCCTCCAGCATTGCATTGATACCTATAGTTACCAGTTTGTCAGGATCAATTTCATCCACATAATAAGAATCAAGCTCACGAACAAGGGTCGCAAAAATGTCAATATTCTTTGCCAGAGCAAAAAGCTTATCATTTTTTGCCTGGAAGGCAAAGA
>VFKK01000257.1 GCA_009885605.1 Cyclobacteriaceae bacterium
GCCGAGCGAATCGAGTTGATCGCTGAAGAATACGCTGATTTACCGGCAGACGAATTGATAGCTGCTGTGAAAAGACTCAGCAAACGCCTTGGCGGGCTTCGTACTGCGCAGGCTATTGAGGCTATTGAGGCAGGCAATCATCCGGAATGGATTGCCAACCTTCTGATTTATTACGATAAAACCTACGAGTTTGACCTTGACAAACACGAAGACAATAATAGAATCCAATTAGACCTAAGCGGGATGAATCCTTCTCAGGCGGTCTCAATTTTACTGAAAACAAAAACCAAATTTTATGGAAAACACGCCAACCAGACTGACTGAATGGAGCGAAGGCTCTGGATGCGGTTGCAAAATTGCCCCAGCAATTTTGGATCAAATCCTCGCAGCCAGCGGTTCCTTTACTCAGTCTGACCCCAACTTGCTGGTAGGAAATTCTCACAAAGATGATGCGGCCGTATACCAGGTTTCAGAAGATTTGGCTTTTATCAACACAGTAGATTTTTTCACCCCTATTGTGGATGATCCTTTTGACTTTGGGAGAATTTCCGCAGCAAATGCCCTATCGGATGTATATGCCATGGGTGGAAAACCAATTTTTGCAAATGCTATCCTTAGCTGGCCGGTAGAAAAACTATCGCCTGAGCTCGCTGCCAGAGTTCTGGAAGGAGCGAAAAGCATATGCAAGCAAGCTGGAATCGAGCTGGCCGGAGGTCATAGCATCTCTGCGAAAGACCCCATTTTTGGTCTTTCGGTGAATGGGATTATTCATCCTCATAAAATCAAAACAAACCGCGGAGCAAAATCGGGAGATATCATCTACCTGACCAAGCCTTTGGGTGTTGGAGTCCTGGCAACTGCCTTGAAACGTCAAAAAATCCAAGAGAAGGATTATCTCAATTTGATCGATACTGCCTCCAGGCTGAATGCAATCGGAGAAACTCTCGGAAACCACGAGGAAGTCCATGCGATGACAGACGTGACGGGATTTGGGCTGCTTGGTCATCTAATCGAAATGTGTGAAGGAGCGAGTCTTTCGGCAGAAATCGACCTATTCAGACTTCCTTTGATCGAAGGCATTCAGGAATATATCAATCAGTTTATTTTTCCTGACAATACCTATCGAAACTGGAATGCGTACAGTGCCAAAACCAAAGGAGTGATTGGAATGGACCTGGTGAAACTCTGCGACCCTCAAACTAGCGGCGGTTTAATGATTGCTGTTGACTCTGCCAATAAAACCTGGTTTGAAGAAGCCATGAAGCTCCAAAATCAGGTGATTTGGGAGATTGGAAGGTTTAAAGAGAAAGGCGAATTTGTGGTAGAAGTAATTCAATGATCACCTTTAACATGTGTGCTAAAATCAAAAAGCCGATGTTTCCATCGGCTTTTTGATTTTAGTCTTAAGGTTTTCATTTAATGCTCTGTCAAAGGAGAAACTCCACCAGAAACCATAAACTTCATCACATCGGAGCTTTTCACTCCAGTGAGGGGCTTTACTTTATCCCTTGGAACAAGAAAGACGTTTCCGGATACATTGTAGCTATGAGGAAAATAGACAGCAACCAGATCAGGTTCGCCAATCACATTCATATCATCCTGAGTGATAAACCCCAATCTAGAAAGTGTGTCGCTAATCTGCACAATGACAGGTAAGCTGAATTTCTTTTTGTCCCCGACAAAAGCACCCATCAAATCCTTGATACTGGTATAAATCAGGTTAACCAAAGGAATCTTAAAAACACCCCGTTCAAACCAATCAAAAACAGGTTTGGCAAAGAAAAGGCTAGCCAAATAGCCTACAAAAGTAATTAAACCCAAAACCATCAAAATGCCTATCCCGGGAATGGGTACAGGAATCAGATTATCCAAAAAAAGAATGGTCTGATAGATAATATAAACGGTGACAGATAAAGGGGTAAGAAAAAGCAAACCTCTTAAGAAATAGGAAATGATCCGCTTGTAGGTAAAGGCCATGGTGGAATGTTTCTATTTTGTTGACAAAACAAATGCCTAATCAATCGATCAGGCATTTGTTTTTACTATTCACATTTTAATAAGAAAGAAGGAAGCCGGTTGAAATGTTTAATCTCAAGGCAAAATCTTCACTTTGACACTTTTATAATAAATCACACTTTCAGGATCATGGGCCTGCAGCGCAAATGTTCCGCGATCAATTTTCTTTTCTCCGGCATTTGCTGGTCTGTTTTTATCTTCAGACTCATTGTATTCCATCACGGTCTTCCCGTTGATTTTTACAGTTACCTGATCACCATTTACGATGATATGTTCGGTGTACCACTCACCATCTTTTACAAAGACTTCTTTCACGTCATTGAAAGAATATAAGCTTCCTGTTTTTCTCCAGTCTCCGTGGCTTTGATTTACCTGAACTTCGTAGCCTTTGTTTGGCCAGCCCGTCTCCTGAAAAACAGTATGGAAAAAAATTCCTGAATTTGCTTTCGGCATTGTTTTCACTTCTACCATCAACTCAAAGTTTTTGAAGTCATGGTTACCTACTTTTCCTTCATAAAACGCGTGGGCTCTTGGTCCGTCCACTTTGATCACGCCATCTTCAACATTGAAAGAAGCGGGATTGTCTGAAATTTTCCAGCCATCCATGTTTTTACCATTGAAAAGTTCGATCCAGTCGCCGCCTTGGGCAGAAAGGTTCAGTGAAAGTAAGACGAGAGTTAACAGAGATACTATCTTTTTCATAGGATATGGGTTTTAATTGTTAAGAATTAAAAGTTAAGATGGAAAAAGGAAAAAGCTACCACCATTTAAAAAGAAAAACCCTGAGAGTTCATCTCAGGGTTTCAAGTAAGTAATTCTTAAAGAATGATTTTACAAATCAATCCCCATGAAAGACATAAACGCGATTCCCATCAAACCAGTCAAAAGCATAGTAATTCCCAAACCTTTCAAACCATTTGGAACATGAGAGTATTTCAGTTTTTCGCGAATCGCGGCAAGAGCAACAATAGCCAAGCAGAATCCCGCTCCTGAACCAAAACCATACACAGCTGACTCAGCCAACGTATAATCTCTCTGAGCCATGAAAAGAGAACCTCCAAGGATCGCACAGTTTACCGCGATTAAAGGAAGGAAAATACCCAATTGACCATAAAGTGCGGGAGCAAATTTTTCAACGATCATTTCTACCAATTGAGTGATTCCGGCAATAATGGCAATGAACATGATGAATCTCAAAAAAGACAAATCAATGGTAGTCAAACTTGCAGAAATCCAGGATAAAGCACCTTCTTTCAGTACATACTCATTCAAGAGCCAGTTAACAGGCGTGGTAACTGCCAACACGAATATTACCGCAACACCCAACCCAAGAGCAGTGGTTACTTTTTTGGATACTGCCAGGAAAGAACACATTCCCAAGAAATACGCGAAAATCATGTTGTCGATAAAGATCGACCGAATACCTAAGTTTATTAAGTCCATTTTCTTTTTCTTTTTATTGTTCTACATAGCCTGTCTTAGTGCGCTGCACCCAGACAATAAGACCTAAGATGATGAATGCTCCAACAGGAGTCACCATCAGACCGTTGGTGGCGAGATGGAAATCCTCACCAAATAATTTGGAAACGTAATCAAATACCCGGATACCGAATACAGACCCTGAACCCCAAAGTTCCCTGAAGAAGGCAACTGTCAAAATAATCCAGGAATATCCCAAAGCGGAACCCAATCCATCAAGCATGGAATCATAGGGCTTATTCCCCATAGCAAATGCTTCCAAGCGACCCATTACGATACAGTTGGTGATGATCAGACCAATGAAAACAGAAAGTTCTTTGTACATATCGTACGAAAAGGCTTTCAAAATTTCACTAACTATCGTCACCAAAGTAGCAACAACTGCAAGCTGTACTATAATTCTTACTCGACCAGGAATGGTATTTCTCATTAGAGAAATCACATAATTGGAAAGGGCTACAACGAAAATCACAGAGATCGCCATTACTAATGTTGGCTTCATTTGAGTCGTCACAGCCAAGGAAGAACAGATTCCTAATACTTGTACCGTGATTGGGTTTTCATCGATCAATGGATCAGTTATTAACCTCTTTCTACGTTTCGAGAGAAAACCCTCTGCAGGTTTAATTTCAATTGCTTTTTCTACTGTTTCAGCACTCATGTTTATAATGTTCAGTGAGTTGAAAATAAAATTAAAGTCCTGCTACCGCCTGCGCGGAACTCTTGGATTTGATGTAGGCACTGTAGTAACCTAAATAATTTGAAAGCATGTTATTAACTCCAACTGCAGTGATAGTAGCGCCAGACATCCCGTCAACTTCGTGAGGCTTTGAAGAATAATCTTTCCCTTCACCTTTTTTCATTGCCAC
>VFKK01000162.1 GCA_009885605.1 Cyclobacteriaceae bacterium
ATGGCGGATAATCGTCCACAGACTACGGTCGACTGACCACAGTTGCTGCTTTTGAACTTCAGAGCTTGTTTTATTTGGCTAGTGGCAAGAAAGCGTACATACATATTAAAGATTCTACTGTGTTGAAACCAATGCTGGATCTGGTAAAAGGATTCTGTGCCGTACTTGATCTACTTTCGGTCATTGATGAAGATCACCCCAAAGCCAAAATTGACCGAAATCTGGAAGAATATATCAACAAGGAAGGCGTGACTTACACGTACTTTATCGTAAAGGCCCCAAGCATTGTGGAGGGAATCCGGAAATTTGTAGCCCGGGAAAGTTCAGATACGCTTTGTCTGATTCATCATTCCCGTGGCTTCTTTCAAAACATCTTCGGTGCAAGCGTAGCCAAGGAAATGGCCTTTGACTCAAGTGTTCCGCTTATGGTATTGCGCGGATAAACCTAACCGATATGCTTTCCTTCAATTTTCCCAAAGGAAAAACTCAGTGAGTCGGTTTGGGAAAACCCTTGAAGAGCAATGAAAAAGAAGAAGGTAAAAAATACACTTGGCATTCGCATAATGGCCAAAATAGGGCTAATTTTTAAAATTCGGGTTATTAAATTGGAAACGATGCCAGATAGATTTCGTTCAAGAAACTCATGAAGAGAATGAAAAGACTGTTTTTGCCACTTACTCTAATTCTGACTTTCGTCGGCTGCTCAGAGAAAGTCTACCCGGATCCATCTGCATTCCTATTTGGGAGTTGGTATGGGTTCTGCATCGAAAACTGCATTCATTTATATAAACTTGAAAACGGAAAACTCTACCCTGATGACATGAGTACCCGATTTCAGTCCGACGACATTACTTTTCAAAAGACCCCGCTCAATGAGAATTTGGCCAAAAAAGCCGAAGAACTTTACAGGCTTTTCCCTTCCTACTTGAGAAAAAATCCCAACCTGACAATCGGTTGCCCGGATTGCCATGATCAAGGTGTGATTTATCTCGCTTTCGAAGAAAACGGGAAGCTGACTGAATGGAAAATCGATCCGGATAGTAACAATTACCCACCAGAAATCGAAGCATTTATGATCTCCATGAAGGAGCTGATTGCGGAGATGCCGAAATAAATCGGAGCTACCGGGATCAAAAAAAATCCTGCTTCCGGAGAAGCAGGATAGCATAAAAGACGGATTTCTTCGAAAGAGAATTTTACAAGCCTGCCACAAGTTCCTTGATAACCCTGGCCATAATCGGTTCTGCTTTGGCTGCGGCATTGAGGACATCCTGGAGCGTAACATGTTTGATTTTGCCCTCAACTCCAAGATCAGTGATGGCTGAAATCCCAAAAACTTCTATTCCCATCTGATGAGCAACAACTACTTCCGGCACAGTACTCATGCCGACTGCATCTCCGCCGATCAGTCTCATTCTCTTGTATTCTGCAGGTGTTTCCAGATTCGGACCCGGTACTCCGACGTACACTCCTGTGTGTAGTTTGATTCCAAGTACCTCGCCGATTTCCAATGCTTTTTCAATTAATCTGGAAGAATATGCATCGCTCATATCCGGGAATCTCGGACCAAATTCTTCAGGATTCTGCCCTCGAAGGGGGCTCTCCGGAAATAGGTCTATATGATCGCTGATCAGCATGACATCTCCCACTTCCTGATCGGGATTCAGTCCTCCTGAAGCATTGGAAACGAATAGATTTTTCACCCCCAGTTTCTTCATCACCCGCACCGGAAACGCCACTTCCTTCATGGAATATCCCTCGTAGTAATGAAATCTGCCTTTCATGGCTATTACTTTTTTGCCGCCAAGCTCCCCAAAAATTAATTTCCCTGAATGGCTTTCCACCGTGGAAACAGGAAAATGCGGGATGTCTGAATACTCAATTTCAAATTCTGTATTTATTTGCTCACCAAGCTTCCCGAGGCCAGTTCCAAGGATTATTCCTATCGGAGTTTCTTCGGGATGAATGTTTTGTATATAAGTTACTGCCTGATTGATTTGATCGAGGTATGTCATTGGTTGTAGTTTATGGAAAGCCCAAAGATATTAAATAAGGAAGTGCTCAGAACTTTTACCCCTCTTTGCTTGTATTGCAATCAGAATAATTCTAAAAATGGTTAAAATCATCGTCGGGACCAACCGTAAGAACTCGGTTTCCAAAGTAATCGCTCAGCTATACCAATCGATTTTGGATGAGAGAGGAGTTGAATCAGAAATCCTTGAATTGGAGAATCTTCCGATTGATTTTATCGGAACAGCCTTGTATGAAAACAGCGGAAAAAATGAAGCTTTTAACACTTTTCACGATAAAATCGCAGAAGGGAAAAAATTCATTTTCATTGTTCCGGAGTACAATGGGTCATTCCCCGGGATCCTGAAATCATTCATCGACGGCATGACCTATCCTAATACGTTCAGGAATAAAAAATGTGCTTTGGTTGGAATATCCTCCGGAGTTGGCGGGGGTGGCATCGCTTTGAGCCACCTTACCGACATCTTCCATTATCTGGGCATGCACGTCCTTGCTCTCAAGCCTAAGCTTGCCAAAATCGAGCAAAATATGTCAGATAACCTGCTCACCAACAGGTTGTACGTGGACTTACTGCAAACCCAGGCAGACCAGCTGCTTGAATTCTAGAATTTAATCCACGTTATCGTGGAGAAATCTGTTGTTTCCCAGAATCTCATTTTCGTCACTCAGATTGTACTTGCTGATGCTAGGCTCTGAGCTATGCTGAGGTTCTTGAAGCACAACTTGCTTTCTCTGATAAGCAGGAACTTCCATTTTTTCTTTCAACTCTTCGTGAGTCGGGTTGATTGAGCGTCCGCCTTTCAGTTTTTCAAATCGCTCGTGTGCTCTTTGAATCGCCTTTAGCTTCATTTGCTCATAGTAATCATTTGCAAAAGCAGGGACAGCTGGTTCTGATTCTTTTGGAAGTTTGGCTACTTTTTTATCTCCCTCTTCTTCGAAAAGATTATGGACGATTCTCTCAGTAGGTTCCGTTACAGGTTCAACATCCGGTCTTGATTCTTCTATCGGTTTGATCTCAAAAGAGAATGACTCTGTCTTTGGACCTTCCTCAGAAGTTGGATTTGTAACAGGAGTTTTCGGAAGAGAGAAAACGAAGGTTGCACCATTTGCAATCGAGTCTTCAGTTACTTTCTGGCTTTTTCCTGATTCCAGGTTGATCAAAGTCTTTACAACTTCCGGCTCCACTGCAGGAGCTGTCATCATCGGAGCTGCAGGAGGAAATGCCATCGGCGCGACGGTTTTAGCCCTTCTTGGGATTCCGGACAATCTGTCCATTTCAAAACCGGTAGCGATTACAGTTACGCGAATTGCTTTGCCCAATTCCGGATCGATGCCCTGACCAAAAATAACCTCTGCATTATCACCTGCTTTCTCCTGAATGTATTCAGTGATTTCGCTCAATTCGTCCATTGAAAGCTCTTCCTCTTCACCAGACATGATGGAAAGAAGTATTTTCTCTGCTCCTTTGATATCCACATTGTTCAGTAATGGAGAAGAAATAGCTGCACCCGCTGCGCGAATCGCACGGCCTTCGCCTTCTTCGGTAGATGAACCCATTACAGCTGCACCGGCATCCTTCATAACCGTCTTCACGTCTTCAAAATCCACGTTTACATCCTGGTGAATTGTGATGATTTCAGCGATTGATTTGGCAGCAGTGGTCAGAATATCGTCGGCTTTGCCAAAAGCTGTTCTGATCGCCAGGTTACCATAAATCTCTCTCAATTTGTCATTCAGTATTACAAGGACCGTATCGCAATTTTCGCGAAGCGCCTCAATACCTGCCTGAGCTACTGCCATTTTTTTCTTACCCTCAAACATGAACGGAGCAGTCACGATGCCCACAGTCAGGATGTTGAGATCTCTGGCAATTTTTGCAATCACAGGAGCTGCACCTGTTCCGGTACCTCCGCCCATTCCTGCTGTAATAAACACCATTTTGGTGTTGTCAGCCAGAAGCTCCCGGATTTCATCCTGAGACTCAAGTGCTGCGCTTTTACCTTGCTCAGGATTTGCTCCGGCACCCAAACCTTCGGTCAGGTTGGCTCCGAGTTGCAATCTGAGTGGAACAGGGCTGGACTTCAAAGCCTGCGCGTCTGTATTGACCACGACAAACTCCACATCCTTAATACCCATGCTGTACATGTGATTGACGGCATTGGAACCGCCCCCACCTACTCCAATTACCTTGATAATTGACTTTTGGTTTCTTGGAAGATCAAATCTGTAATCTTTCATGTTATCTGACATATTTATTGTTTTGGTGAATTAGTTTAATTGAGAGATTTTGGGTTTTTAATAAGGGAAATAAGCAGCAGGACCACTTATCTCCCCCCTATCATAAGCCCTAGTAATTATTGTCGTCTCCGATGTCATCATTGATGATGCCTTTCAGTTTGGCACCTATGCTTCGGAATATATCTTTTGAGATCAGGTCTGTTCTTTCTTTTTTAGGCGGTGGACCTGCATTGGCCACTCGCTTTCGGTAGCTTTCTTCTCGGTCATCCAATGCCTTGAATCCTGCCAGCACCAGGCCTACAGAAGTTGCGTACATCGGGCTTTTCACCTCTTCGATTACAGATTTGCCGAGGTGCTCGTTTGGATAGCCAATTCGGGTATCGAGGCCTGTCATGTATTCGAAAAGCTGAGAAATAAACTGCATCTGAGATCCTCCACCTGTCAGGACGATACCGCCTGCCAGCTTCTTGTAGTGACCGCTTTGCATGATTTCGTTTTGGACGATTTCGATTATCTCCTCCATTCTTGCCTGAATGATTGCTGCCAGATTTCGGATGGAGATCTCCTTCGGATGTCTGTTTTTCAATCCCGGAATTGATACGATTTCATTTGGATTGGCTTCTTCAGCGATGGCTTTTCCAAATCGGGTTTTCAGCAATTCAGCCTGATTTTGCATCACCATGCATCCTTCTTTGATGTCCTTGGTGATGATGTTTCCTCCTAGCGGAATGACTGCGGTATGACGAATGATGTTTTCGTAGAAAATCGCAATATCCGTGGTACCACCTCCAATATCTACCAGACAAACGCCTGCTTCTTTTTCCTCATCGCTGAGGACAGAAAGTGAACTTGCCAATGGCTCCAGGATCAACTGCTTGGAAGTCAGATCCGCTCTGCGCACGCAGCGATTTATATTATTAATAGCTGTAGTCTGGGCGGTGATGATGTGGAAATCAGCTTCCAGTCTGGTACCGGACATTCCAACAGGATCTTTTATTTCACCTTCGTAATCAACGGTGTAATTCTGTGGCATGACGTGAATAATGGTATTTCCTGGAGGGATGAGGATGTTTTCCATTTCACCTGAAAGTCTTCTCACATCTTCCACCGTGATCTCATCTTCAGAAGGCGGACGCATGATGCTTCCCCTGTGGATTTTGCTTTGGATATGCTGACCTGCGATGCCGACGATCACCTCTCCGATGTTGACATCTGCCATTTCAGAAGCTTCTTCGACGGCTTTCTGAATCGCATGAACTGTCTTGTCGATATTGGTGACCACACCTCTGTCCAC